>JBEKAU010000035.1:0-10433 GCA_050015755.1 Vulcanimicrobiaceae bacterium
GGGAAGAGCAGAGTGATTGAAGTCGGCACCGAAGCAAGCATGGCCGAGAGAGTCCGACAGGTCTGGAGCGCTGCGCGCTCTCTGGTGGGGACCATCTGCGAGAGCCGTATCAACTACTGGGCTGGGTACGCGATCGATTTCAGTTGCCCGTGCATCTTTGCGTATCTCGGAACGCTCCATGCATCGAGCTGGCTAGCGATCGTTATCAGTTCACTGTTGGGGCTGTTTGTCTTCAGCCTGATCGAGTATGCGGTCCATCGCTGGCTCCTTCACGATCTGAGAAGCGCTCTTTTCTACCTGCACGATGCGCATCACAGCAATCCCGAAAAGACCTCTGCCTTCCTCTTCCCCGCCAGCTTCGTGGTACTCATGCCGGTTTGGTGGCTGTTGACGTGGGTGCTGCACGTACCGCAGGCGTCGTATTTCCTGATGGGCTTCTCGGCCGGTTACTTCTACTTCGACACGCTTCACCACGTGGAGCACACGACGCGGATCAACCAGCTTCCCTTCCGCTGGCTGAAGAAGAAGTGGGCCTTCCATAGCGTGCATCATCGCATCAACCAAAGCAATTTCGGCGTGACCACCTCGTTCTGGGACTACGTTTTCGGGACGCACCAGAAGCAGATAAAGCGAAGGCAGTCGCGAGCGTAGGTTGTCGTCAGAGAAAAGCGGCCGGCGCGCGACGCGCAGCAAGGCGGAGCAGCGTACCGAGACGATCGAGCAGATCCTTGATGCGGCGGAGCGTCTCTTCTCGCAGCACGGGCTGCACGGCGTTACCCTCAAGGACGTCGCGAAGAGCATCGACGTGCATCACACGCTGATCAACTACTACTTCGAGGGGAAGCAGCAGCTCTTCGACGCGGTCTTCGCGCGGCGCGCGGTGGTGACGAGCGAGCGACGCATGAAGGCGCTCGACGCGTACGAACGCGCCGCCGCCGGGGCGCCGACCGTCGAGGGAGCGCTGCGCGCATTCCTGGATACGGACCTCGACCTCTACATCGAGGGCGGTGAGGGCTGGCGCAATTACGCCGCGCTCGGGGCGCAAGTCGCCAACACGCCCGAGTGGGGCGCCGCGCTGATGGACCAGCACTTCGATCCAGTGGTCCTCCGCTTGATCGGGTTGCTCAAGTTGGCGCTGCCCGACTGCGCGGAGGAAGATATCTTTTGGGGCTATCACTTCGTGACCGGGGCGCTGATGCTGACGCTGGCGCGGACGGGGCGGATCGACAAGCTCTCGGGCGGCCTGTGCCGGTCCGACGATTTCGCCGCCGTCAAGCAGCGGATGGCCGCCTTCATGGCGGCCGGTTTCCTGGACATCTGCCGCCGGCGTGGCGGCACGCCCCCTCCGTAAGCAGAGCGGAGGGAAAGATTCTTCTTGCGGGAAGCACGGCTGCGGCTCTGATCTTAACTCACACGTGAGCGAATAGCTCGCCGCCGCAGGAGACAGCAGGAATGAAGAACGCGTTCGTCCTGGCCCTCGCCGGGCTCGCCGTGCTGGGCACCGCCGTTGCCCCGCCCGCCATGGGGGCCCAGGAGACGATCAAGATCGGCTACATCGATCCGCTGTCGGGGAGCGGAGCCAGCGCGGGCGAGATCGGCCTCGATCAGCTCAACTTCATCGCCGACCAGATCAACGCCAAAGGCGGCGTGCTCGACGCGAAAGTGCAGATCGTCCCCTACGACAACAAGCTGAATCCGCAAGAGAGCCTGGTGCAGGTGCAAAAGGCGATCGACGACGGCGTGCGGATCATCACGCAGGGCAACGGCTCGTCGGTCGGCATCGCGATCGAGCAGTTCGTCGCGAAGTACAACGAGCGCAATCCCGGCAAAGAAGTCGTCTACCTCAATTACGGCGCGATCGATCCGGTGCTGACCAACGAGGACTGCACCTACTGGCATTTCGCGTTCGACGCCAACGTTGCGATCAAGATGGCGGCGCTCACCAATTACATGAAGAAGACGCCGTCGATCAAGAAGGTCTATCTGATCGACCAGGACTACAGCTTCGGGCACTCGGTCGCCGATACGGCCGTCAGCATGCTGAAAACCAAGCGTCCGGACATTCAGGTCGTCGGCAACGAGTTCGTGCCGCTGTTGAAAGTGACCGACTTCTCGCCGTACATCGCCAAGATCAAAGCGTCCGGTGCCGACTCCGTCATCACCGGGAACTGGGGACAGGATTTCGCGCTGCTGCTCAAAGCCGCGGGCGACGCCGGGCTGAAGGTCAATTGGTACACCTATTACGCCGGTATCGCGGGCGGTCCGACGGCGATCAAACAGGCGAATCTGCCCAACCGCGTCTTCCAGGTCAACGAGGGCGTCGACCCGATCGCCGACCCGACGGCACGCAAGATCGTGAGCCAGTACCTGGCCGGTCACAAAGCGGATCCCTATTACTAACCGCGGCTCTTCAACGAGACCGGGATGCTCTTCGAGGCGATCCGCGCGGCCAAGTCGGCCGATCCGGCCAAGTTCGCCGCCAAGCTCGAGGGCATGAAGTACGCGACCTTCTTGAACGGGGCGCAGGGCTTCATGCGCGAGAGCGATCACCAGTTCTTCCAGCCGCTCTACATCTCGAGCCTGGGCCCGGTCCCGGCCGGCGAGTTCACCGAAGAGGACACCGGCTGGGGCTGGACCGTGTCAGGACGCATCCCGACCGACGAAACGTTGTTGCCGACGTCCTGCAAGATGAAGCGCCCCTGATCCGACCGCGGGCGAGAACGCGTGCGCGAAATCATTCTGACCTCGACGCTGAACGGCGTCCTGTACGGCATGCTGTTGTTCATGATGGCCAGCGGGTTGACCGTCATCTTCAGCATGCTGGGCGTGCTCAACTTCGCGCACGCGAGCTTCTACATGCTGGGGGCGTTCTTCGGCTTCGAGATCAGCCGTCGGCTCGGCTTTTGGCCGGGGCTCGTGCTCGCGCCGCTGCTCGTGTGCGGCATCGGGATGCTCGTGGAGCGCTACGGGTTGCGCCGAGCACATCGCCACGGCCATGTTGCCGAACTGCTGTTCACCTTCGGCCTGGCGTTCGTCATCCAGGAAGTCGTCGAGATGATCTGGGGCAAGCTGCCCGTCAACTATCAGGTACCGCCGGCGCTCAACTTCCCCGCCTTCACGATCTACTCGACGAACTATCCCGCCTATAAGCTCTTCGAGCTGCTGGTTGCGATCGTGATCTTCGCCGCGCTGCTGCTGGTCGTCAAGCGGTCACGCATCGGTCTGGTCGTGCAGGCGGCACTCGGACATCCCGGTATGGTGGGCATGCTCGGGCACAACGTCGATCGCGTCTTCATGCTGGTCTTCGGCGTCGGCACGGGACTGGCGGCGCTCGCGGGCGTGATCGCCGGCCCCGCGCTCGTGACGCAGTCGGACATGGCGGAGCTGCTGGGCCCGATCCTATTCGTCGTCGTGGTGATCGGCGGTCTCGGCTCACTCGGGGGCGCCTTCGTCGCCTCGCTGCTGATCGGGCTCGTGCAGACGTTCGCGGTCGCCTCCAATGCATCGCTCGCGAGCGTCTTCGGCGCCTTGGCGAGCAACAGTCCCTGGACGCCGTACGTCGGCGACGTCTGGAGCGTCACCGTCGCCCAGGTGGCGCCGATCATCCCGTATCTGTTGATGGTCTTGGTGCTGATCTTCCGACCGCGTGGGTTGCTGGGAACCCGCGAGTGAGGGTGTGGATCGCCGCGGCGGCGGTGCTCCTGATCTTGCCGCTCGTCTTCGGCTCGGGGCTCGCGCTCACGACGATGTGCCTGATGGGCATCATGATCGTCTTCGCGCTCTCGTACAACATGCTGCTCGGGCAGACGGGGCTGCTCTCGTTCGGGCACGCGATGTTCTTCGGGCTCGGCGGTTATGCCACGATCCACCTGATGAACGCGGTCCACGGTCTCAACCTGCCTGTCCCGCTCGTCGTGTTCCCGCTCGCGGGCGGCATCGCCGGGCTGTTCTTCGGGCTGCTGTTCGGCACCGTTGCCACGCGACGAGGCGGCACGGCGTTCGCGATGATCACGCTGGGTCTGTGCGAGCTGGTCGCCGCGAGCGCGCTCATCCTCAAGCACGCCTTCGGCGGTGAGGAAGGCGTGAGCACCGATCGCACCGCCTTCGTGCACCCCTTCGGCCTCACGTTCGGCCCGCAGATCCAGGTCTATTATCTCATCGCCGCGTGGTGCCTCGTCTCGGCGGCCGCGATGTACGCCCTCACGCGCACGCCGTTCGGCCGCATCTGCAACGCGACGCGCGACAACCCCGAGCGCGCGAGCTTCATCGGCTACGACATACACACCGTACGCTTTCTCGCGTACGGCCTGGCCGCATTCTTCGCCGGCATTGCGGGTGCGCTCAGCGCCATCAACTTCGAGCTGATGACCTCCTCGCAGCTGGGGCTCACGCAATCGGGCCAGGTCATCTTGATGACGTACATCGGCGGCGTGGGCGAGTTCATCGGACCCGTCCTGGGCGCCATCCTGTTGACGTATCTGCAGACGATCCTGAGCGGCATCACGGACGTCTGGCAGCTCTACGTCGGGCTGCTCTTCATCGCGATCGTGATGTTCGTGCCGGGCGGCCTGGCGGGTCTGCTGGCGCGTCAGCGACCGCTGCTGCGTGCGGGGCAGCTGCACCGCGTCGTGCCCTCCTACCTGGTGGCGCTGCTGCCGGGCATCGTCGCCGTCGTCGGGCTCAGCATGGTGATCGAGATGACGAACCATCTGACCGTGCATGCGGCCGACGGTCCGACGATGACGCTCGGTGGAATCACGATCAACGCCACCTCGCCCATCCCATGGCTGATCGCCGTCGTCTTGCTGGCCGGCGGGACAGCCGGGTTCCTGCGCGCGGCCCGCGCGAGCGGACGTGCCTATGGCGACGCGCTGGCCGCGATACCGGCGCGCAAAGGCGTCGCGTGACGGCGCCCGTCGCGCTGCCGGCGCTCGAGCTGCGCGGGCTCACCAAACGATTCGGCCGCATGGAGATCATCCGCGGTGTGGACCTCGCCGTTCCGCCGGGAGAGCGTCACGCGGTCATCGGCCCCAACGGCGCCGGCAAGTCGACGCTCTTCCATCTGATCAGCGGCCGCCTGCGGCCGAACGCCGGCACCGTGGCGCTGCACGGTGAGGACATCTCCGGCATGGCGCCGCAGCTGATCAATCGCCGCGGACTCTCGCGCAGCTTTCAGGTCACCAACATCTTCCCGCATCTGACCGTGTGGGAGAACATCCGTTGCGCCGCGTTGTGGTCGATGGGTTATCGCTATCCGTTTTGGCGCAATATCGACCGGTTGGCGGATGTGCGCGCCCGGACCGAGCAGATCCTCACCGAGATCAACCTGCTCGATCGCGCGGAGGTGGAAGCCGGGGTCCTCACCTACGGCGAGCAGCGCTCGCTCGACATCGGCTTGGCGATTGCGGGCAGCGCCGACGTGCTGCTGCTCGACGAACCGACGGCTGGGATGAGCCGCGCGGAGACCGATCACGTGGTCGCGCTGATCCGCCGCGTCAGCGAGGGTCGCACGCTGTTGATGATCGAGCACGATATGAGCATCGTCTTCGATCTGGCCGATCGCATCTCGGTGCTCGTCTACGGCAAGATCATCGCGACCGACACGCCCGAGCGCGTCAAAGCGAACCTCGAAGTGCAGCAAGCCTATCTCGGCACGGAGATCGCCTAATGCTCGAGGTGCGCGACGTCCACGCCTATTACGGGAAGAGTCACATCCTGCAAGGCGTCGATTTCACCGTCGGCGAGCACGAGATCGTGAGCATCCTCGGGCGCAACGGTGTCGGCCGTTCGACGACCCTCAAGGCCATCATGGGCGATCCGGTGCCGACTGGTGAGATCGTCTTCAACGGGCGCTCGATCGCCGGCCTGAAGCCGTATGAGATCGCGCGCTTGGGGATCGGCTACGTCCCCGAAGAACGCGCCATCTTCCCGGCGCTGACCGTGACGCAGAACCTCCTGCTCGGCGTCAAACCGGGTCAGAGAACGGAGCGCTGGGGTCTCGAGGAGACCTGGCGCCTGTTCCCGCAATTGCGTGAACGAGCCGACGCGCCGGGCGGAGCGCTCTCCGGCGGCGAGCAGCAGATGCTCACGATCTGCCGCACGCTCATGGGTGATCCCGAGCTGATCATGATCGACGAGCCGACCGAAGGGCTCGCGCCGCAGATGGTCGAGCGCATCGCCGATCTGCTGCGCGAAGTCGCGCGGCGCGGGATCTCCATCGTCCTGGTCGAGCAGCGCCTGCTCATCGCGCTCGGCATCTCGCACCGCATCTACGTCATGGGTCACGGTCGCATGGTCTTTCACGGCACGCCCGACGAACTGACATCCGCTGCCGACGTCCGCCGGGAGTGGCTCGAGGTCTGACAAGTCGCCGCGTCTCACACGGCGACGTCAGATCAGGCTCGCGTCACTGAAGAGCGCGCCACATCGAGCCGTCCGCAAATCGAGCGAAGACGACCTTACACGAATTTGGCCGTGAGCCAAGGTAGGCGTAGTCGATGAACTGCGAGTGGGTGTGATCGATCGCGACGCCCGGTGAAAACGTGCCGGCATCGCGCACGTATTCCACGCTACCGCGGTAGCCGACGCGAAATCCGACTTCGGTCGCCGGCGTATTCGTCTGGTTCACGAAGGCGATGCGCAGGCCGTTCGTCTGCGGCAGTCGGTTACGATCGGGATAGCGCCAGCCATGCCACGGGCGAAAGGGATCGCTGACCGAGCGCTGCGCGATTTCGCACTTGTCGATTGCAATCGGTGCCCCGCCGCTCGTTGGCGAGACGGGGTGACCAAAACCGCATGTGAAGAGAAAGACCGTACTGGCCGCAATTGTCGGGAGTATCGCTCTACCGAAGAACGTGTTCATAGTTGCTCCAATCTGATGAGTCGTGAATGAGGACACGCTATCATCAGGGAGCTGCGCGCACAATTATGCCGACGCGTTGCGCGACTATACCCAGGTATACGTGTACGTCGGGCTATTCGCCGCCGGACTTACGGGAGGATGGCGAGTCCTTGCGGCGGGCTCGCGGTGGAGAACGACGCTCCGAGCAGAGTGGACGTGGTCCCGGTATCGGTGAATGCCGCGACCGTACCGTTGCTGGTACTCGCGACGTACAAAACGCCGTTCGCAACGTCGTACGTGATCGCGCCGGGATGGTTGAGGCCGCTGAAGCTGCCTGCAACGGTTTGGCGGTTCCCGTTCTGATCGTAGACCGTCACCGTGCTGTTGCTGAAGTTTACGACGTACAGCCAGCCGGTCACCGTGTCGTACGCGATTCCATCCGGCGAATCCAGACCGCTGAACGTACCGCTCAGTGTCTGTTGGTTGCCGTTCATGTCGTAGGCCGTGACTGTATCACCAAGGACGTTCGTGACGTAGATGAAGCCGTTCGCGGGATCGTAGACGAGACCGTGCGGTTCATTCAGGTTTGCAAAGGTCCCGCTCGGTGTCTGTTGATTGCCGTTGGCGTCGTAGACCGTGATCGTGCTATTCCCTTCGTTCGCGACGTAGAGAAAGCCACTGGTGGGGTCATAGACGATGCCTTCCGGCGTGCTGAGGTTCGGGAAACTTCCGCTCAGCGTCTGCTTCGTGCCGTTCGGGGTGTACGCGGTGATCGTGCTGTTGCTGGCGTTCGTGACGTAGATGAACCCGTTGGCCGGGTCGAAAACCGCCGCGCTCGGCCCACCCGTACCGGAGAAGCCGCTGCTGACCTCCAGCGTCCCGAACGGACTGTATCCTGGGACGGCGTTCACCGACAACTCTTCAACGTAAATGACGGAGGCCTGGCTGGCGACGCGGGCCAGCATCGTGAGCGTCGACGCTCCGCTCTGCGCGCTCGGCGTGACGGTCGCCGTCAGCAGCGCGGCGCCCGCGTGGGGCGCGACGTCCGTCAGCAGGAAGCGATTCGGTGCGCTGGAGCCGGATGCGGCGACGGTGTAGGAGCTCGTGTCGCTGCTCGAGAGCGCGACGGTCGGTGCGCCGACGCCGAGAATGTAGTTGCCGTCGGCGTCGACGCCGAGCACGGTGACGTAGCCCGTGTCACCGGTCGGGAGCGTAAAGCCGTTCACCGGATCCCCCGCCATCGTGGTCGGCGAGTCGGCGATGATGCGGACCGACGTCGGAATCCCGCCGATCGTCAGCGTGATCGTGTTCGTCGTGCCGGCGACGATGGAGAAGGGGACATCCTGCGCGGCGGAGAGTTGGTTGCCCGCACCGTTCTGTTGATCGAAGGTCGTGAACGTCGCGTCGTAGTCGCCGGGCGGCAGCGCGAGACTGAGCGTGCACTGCGTGCTCGCGAGCGTGGAACTGCAGCCGCTCGAGGTCGGCGTGAGGTTCGCCGTCTGCGGGTAGCCGCTCACCGACGTCGTCGAGCCCTGCGGCGTCACGTTGATCGTGATGCTCTGCGTCGCGGGCGAGATGTAGCGCGGACTGCGCGAGTGCGCCGCCGTCCCGCTGGCCCCCGCGCCGTCGATGACGAAGCGCGCCGCCCCCGTCTTTTCAGTGGGCGTCACACCGCCCGTGACGGGGCGACCCGACCCGGAGCCCCCGCAGCCGGCGGCGCCGAACGCGATGACAGCGGAAAGGGACACGGTGCAAAGCGTGCGGCGACGATGGAACATGTGTAATCTGGGCTCCCGGGGGCGTCCTCGCGGCAAGGAAACCCCCGCTTCCTCGGATACCCGTGCAAGACGACAAGTGCGTCGTACCCACGTACTCCATCGAGGCCGTCGGCTCCGCCTTGCTCTGTACGGTTGTCGCCGGGCGTTACATCGTCGCCGGCGAGGCGAGGGGCTTGTTCTTGTCGACGACGTAGACCGAGAGCACGCGCGTGTGCTCCGTCCCGTTTTGCAGATAATGCGGCGTCACGGGCGGCACGGAAAACGCGTCACCGGGCTTGACGGCACGCTCCGCGGCGCCTTTCATCCCGAACGTCCCGCCGCCGTCGACAACGTAGCCGACTTCGATGCCGGGATGGGTATGCGGGGCGATGAGGGTGCCCGGCTCGATGTCGACCTGCACTTGCAGCGTGACCATCGTGTCGCCGGGAAACTCTTGGCGGTTGAGAACCGTGCGCGTGAAGCCCGCCCCTTGGGCCTGCACGCCGACCTCGGCGGCGAGGACTCCGCCCGCCGCGCACAACACGCAGGTCGTAAATTGCCGTCGTGAGAGCATGGTGATGCCTCCTTGGTCGCGTTACCTTCGGACGAACCCGAGCCGGCTCCCGGCGCCGAGAATCCGATGGGGAAGGCGTTCGAGGGGGCTGTATCCGCACTTCGTCAGCGAGGACGACAGCACGCTCAAGCTCAGCGTGCACGCAGTCGACGCCGTGGTGTGCACGCACCTGCACGTCGACCACGTCGGCTGGAACACGATGCTCGAGAACGGCACGTGGGTGCCGACCTTTCCCCAGGCGCGCTACTTCATCGGTCGGCGCGAGTACGACTTCTGGAACACCTACGACGACGCGGAGAAGCAGGCGATGCTCGGCGATAGCATCAAGCCGATCGTCGACGCGGGCCTCGTCCAGCTGGTGGAGCTGGACCACGTGATCTCGCCGGAGATCCGGCTCACGCCTTCCACCGGCCACACGCCGGGCCACATGTGCGTGATGATCGAGTCCGAGGGCGAGCGGGCGGTGATCACCGGCGACATGCTCCACCATCCGTGCCAGATCGCGCACCCCGACTGGGTGCTCGGCGACAACGACCCAGCGGCCGCTGTGCTGACCCGCTGGCGCCTCTTCGCCGAATGGGCCGACCAGAAGACCCTCGTCATCGGCACCCACTTCCCCGCCCCCACCGCCGGCCACATCGTCCGCGACGGTGCGGCGTTCAGATTTGCGGTGTGAGGGTTACACGCTCGAATTGTCGATAGCGCTGAACGACAAGAAGTAGATGATCATCACCCAGTAAATCAAGTACGACACGATCGGGAAGAAGAAGGCGAAGACCAGGCCGACGACGCGGATGGAGAGCGAGAACCGGATGCGGCGATGGGCCGCGCGGGCTTGTTCAGGCGGCACGTCCGCCAGGTACGCTCGGCTCTCGATGAGGTGACGCGACATGAAGTAACCGAGAAGCGCACCGGTCAGCAGCACGATGGAATACAACACCGCAGCTGCCGGAAGCGTCGGATAGGTTCCGGCCACGTTGGTTGCGTAGGGGATGAAGGCGGCGACGACCAGGAATGCCGTGTTGAACATGATCGTCCGGTGGTCGAGGACGCGCACGCCGTTGAACATCGCGCTGTGCAGCCGCCAGTAGTTTACCATGATGAAGAAGCTCAAGAGAAAGGCCAGGAGCTTCGGCCACTGGGATGTCAGTGCGTGCACCAGCGCCCCGTTGTTCGCATCGCCAAGCACCGGGACGGCGAAATTCAAGACGAGCAGTGTCGCCGAAATAGCGAAGATTCCGTCCGCGAACTGCTCGAGCCG
>JBEKAU010000036.1:0-10373 GCA_050015755.1 Vulcanimicrobiaceae bacterium
GAACCGTTGCGCACGATCGTCACCGCCTCGCCACGCTTCTCGGCTTCCGCCGCGATCGCGCGCGCGACGCGTTCGGCGCCCAGCGCGTTGGCGGTCGTCTCGCGCGGTACATAGACCGTCGTCATCGCACCGTCTCCCGCGTCTGGGCGATGAGCGCATCGAACGTCGCCGGCGTCATCCGCGCGTAGACCTCGTCGCCGATCGCGACCGACGGCGAGCACGCGCAGTTGCCCAAGCAATACACCGGAAGGAGCGTGAACGCGCCATCGGCGGTGCGCTCGTCGAAGTCGATGCCGAGCGTGCGCTTCGCGTGGGCGGTCAACGCGTCGCTGCCCATCGACTTGCACGCTTCGGCTTGGCAGATCTGCACGATGTGCGTGCCCGGCGCGTGGCGGCGGAAGTGATGGTAGAAGGTGACGACGCCGTAGACCTCGGCGCGGGTGAGGTTGAGGCCGCGCGCGATCTCCGGCAGCGCCGCGTCGGGCACGTAGCCGAGCGCGTCCTGCACACCGTGCAGCACCGGCAAGAGCGCACCGGGCAGCGCGCCGCGCTCCGCCAGCACCTGCTCGACGACGGCGCGCTGCGCCGCGTCGAGCTCCAGCTCGGCGACCTTGCGCGGCAGCGGCGTATCGAGCAGCGAGATCACGTCCATGCAGGGGAACTCCCGGAGAAGGTCACGCCGGTCCACTCGAGCACCTCGACCGTGACGAGGGCACCCGCCTCGACCACGCCGGCTCCCGGCGGAATGACGATCAGCGCATCGGCGTCCGCCGACGTGCGCACGAGCGACGAGCATTGGTTCGGCAGCGGCGTCACGCGAAACGCGGTGCCGTCGTGCGCGAGCCGCCCGAACACCAGGTAGTGGCGATCGGCCTTCCCGCGCAACGTGCCCTCGAGCACGGCGGGAACGCGGGGCGCGGCCACGTCGGTGCGCCCACCCAACCGCAACACCGCCGCGCGAATCAGCGCCGCATATGCGACGTGCGCAGCAGCCGGGTTGCCCGGCAGCACCGCGACACCGATCGCACCGCAACGCGCGAACGCACTCGGCCGCGCCGGCCGCAACGCGACCGAGTCGAACGCGAACACGCCACCGACCGCGCGCACGGCGCGCTTGGCATAGTCGCGCTCGCCGGTCGAGGCACCACCGGTGGTGATGATCAGATCGCTGTCCGCCAGCGCGCGCAGCAGCGCATCGCGCAACGGTTCGAACGCGTCGCGCACGCGCACGCAGCGCACGACCTCGCCGCCGTCACGCCGCACGCAGGCGGCCAGCAGCGAGGCGTTGCTATCGCGAATCTGCCCGAACTCCGGATATTCGTCGACGTCGACCAATTCATCGCCGGTCGAGACGATCGTGACGCGCGGCTGGCGATGGACCGGCAGCTGCGCGTGGCCGGCGGCGGCGAGCAACGCGGTGAGCCCCGGCGTGACCGTCCGGCCGGCGTCCGCGAGCGTCTCACCGCGCCGCGCGTCGTCGCCGGGCAGGAAGACGTGCGCCCCAACCGTCACCGGCGCGCGCAGCACAATGGTCGCGCCGCGCTCATCGACCTCTTCGAAGGGGACGACCGCGTCGGCCCCGGGCGGCAGAGCTCCGCCGGTCGCGATCGCGGAGACCGTTCCGGGCTGCAAGCGGCCCGGAACCTCGCCCGCGAAGGCCGTCCCGACGACCGGCAGCACCAGTGGCCCGCCGGCGGCCGCTCCGGTATCGGCGGCGCGGACGGCATATCCGTCCATCCCCGAGCGGGCAAAGGGGACTAAGTCATCGAGCGCTCGCAGGGTCTCAGCGAGGACCCGGCCAGGCGCGGCGGCGAGTGGAACCAGCTCCGCGACCAGCGGAGCGAGTCCATCGAGGACCAGCGCCCTCGCCGACGCAAGATCGACCCGCGTCGGCGCGGCAATCGCCGCAAGCATCCTTCCTAAAATACCACAGGGGCGCCCCGGACACGACGGCGCGCCACCCATGGCGTCATAGGCGCCGGCTATTAGCCGGCCCGCTTGCTAGACCGCGGCCGGCTGCTTGTCGGGCTGCGGGGTCGTACGCAGGTACGGCTTGATCGTCTTGTAGCCGGGGAACTTCTGCGCGGCTTCTTCGTCGCTGACGGCCGAAGTGATGATGACGTCCTCGCCCTGCTTCCAGTTGACCGGGGTCGCGACTTTGTAGCCGTCGGTCAGTTGCAGCGAGTCGATCACGCGCAGGATCTCTTGGAAGTTGCGACCGGTCGCCGCCGGGTAGGTCAGCGTTAGGCGCACTTTCTTCTGCGGATCGATGATGAACACCGAGCGCACCGTCGCGGTGGCCAGCGCGTTGGGGTGGATGAGATCGTAGAGCGTCGAGACCTTGCGGTCGGCGTCGGCGATCAGCGGGAAGTTGAGCGGCGTGCCGCCGACCTCGGCGATGTCGTCGAGCCAACGGCCGTGCTTGTCGACGGGGTCGACCGAGAGGCCGAGTACCTTGACGTTGCGCTTGTCGAACTCGGGTTTGAGACGTGCCGTCTCGCCGAGCTCGGTCGTGCAGACCGGCGTGAAGTCCGCCGGATGGGAGAAGAGCACGACCCAGCTGTCGCCCGCGTAATCGTAGAAGTGGAGCGGACCTTGGGTCGAGTCTTGCGTGAAGTCCGGAGCGGTGTCTCCGAGCTGGAGTGACATGGAGTCTCCTTTACGTGACCGGTGGTGCGATACCGAGTGATGGGGTGAACGAAAAGACCCCCGCCGGTCGGCGAGGGTCTCGGAGGCTGCGGAATCGAGGTCCGTCAGTCCAACGCGAAACCGAGCCGACCCGCGAGGGGGCGACAGAGACAGCAGCACATCGCGCGGCGGCCGGCTTCGAACATCGCCCTCACGCTACCACAGCCCCGGGGGCCCGGTCAACGCGATCCCGACGCATGGCGGGCGCTCGCCCTGGGAACGATTCGCTTATGAGCCGCGCCTTTGCCAAGGAGCGCGACGACGTGCCGGAACCGGCGCTCGTCCTCCCCCACCGCCATGCCAGCGCCCACGAACCGCCGGAAGACCGCAGCCGGGTCGGCTTCGGCGCGACCGTGACCCTCGACGGGGCGGCCGACGCTCCGGCCACCTTCACCATCGTCGCCGAGGATGCCAGCGACGTTCGGCTGGGGAAGATCGCCGTCGACTCGCCGCTGGCGACCGCGATCGAAGGCAAACGGGTCGGCCAGCGTGGCGTCTGGCACCGCCCAGCGGGCGACCGGACGGTCGTCATCCGCGCCATCCGCTACGAGGACTGAGGGCTCGGCGCTCTCTCAAGTCCCTAGGTTCGCGACCCGATGAAAAGAACGTGCGAGACCGCGGAGCGTTCGTTGCGCCGATCGAGCGGGCCGTCCAGGCGGACCGGGTGACCGGTCTCGCGCGGGTCATGGCGCAGCTTGCCACGAGCGGCGCGTTCGCCGATCCCGATTTGTTCGCGCCGTCGCGCGCGGACCGCTATGCTCGCCGTTTGTTGTGGCGCGACCCGGACAGCCGCTTCGTCGTGGTCGGAATGACCTGGGGGCCGGGGCAGGCCAGCGCGCTGCACGACCATGCCGGGCTGTGGGGCGCCGAACTGGTCGTCGACGGCACGATGCAAGAGACGGCCTTTCGCCTGCTCGAGCGCGACGCTGCGGGCCGCTACCGCTTTCACTGCGAGGGCGAGCAACTCGCCGAGCAGCGTTCGGTCGGCGTACTGATCCCGCCGCTCGAATACCACGCCTTCCGCAACGTCGGCGCGCAGACGGCGCATACCGTGCACGTCTACGGCGGCGCGTTCGAGTTCTGCCGCGCCTTCGCCGCCGACGACGACGGCTGGTGGCGCGGCGAGCACGTCGACCTCTTCTACGATGCCTGACCGGACGATCGTCGTCGCGGGCGGCGGCGCCAGCGGCACGCTGCTGGCTGCCGCACTGGTGCGCGCCGACGCCGGCGTACGCGTCGTCGTCGTCGAGCCGCGCGAAGCGTTGGGCTTGGGGATGGCCTACGCGACCGAGTGTCCGCTGCATCTGCTCAACGCGCCGGCGCGCGCAATGTCGGCGTTTCCCGACCAGCCGGGCCACTTCGTGGAGTGGCTCGTCGACCAGAAGCCCGACTTCGCGGATCCGCAGACGTTCGTGCCGCGCACCGTGTACGGCGAGTACTTGCAAACGATCGGTCGCGCGACGCAAAACGCGGCTGGTGCGCGGCTACGTCACGATCGCGCGTACGTCACCGATGCAGCGGTCGATGCGAACGGCGTGCGCATCACTACCTCCGAAGGCGCGACGATCCTCGCCGATGCACTCGTCGTCGCGACCGGCAACGCCGAACCCGCGGCGTGGCCGCGCTTGGAGCCGGGACTCGCCGAGGGGCCGCGCTTCTTCCGCTCGGCCTGGGAGCCCGGTGCGCTCGATCCGGGCGACGGCGACGAGACCGTCGTCCTGCTCGGCAGCGGTTTGACGGCCGTCGACGCCGTGCTGAGCCTGCACCACCACGGCCACCGCGGCACGATCGTCATGGTCTCGCGACGCGGTCTGTTGCCGCACGAGCACCGCTTGTTCGATGCGCCGCCGGCCGCCGCACCCGACGCGACCAACGCGCGCGACCTGCTCGATGCGATGCGCACGCTCGCCGACGAAGCCGGCGATTGGCGCGGTGCCGTCGATCGCGTCCGCCCGCGCGCGAACGCCCTCTGGCAAGCACTCACGCTGGCCGACCAGCGCCGTTTCGTGCGTCACGTGATGCCATACTGGAACGTCCATCGCCATCGGGTCGCGCCGGCTGCCGCCAAGACGCTGGCCGAGTTGATCGCCGCCGACGCGCTGCGCACGCTGGCCGGGCGCACCGGCGAGATCACCGCCGGCGCGCACGGCGTGCGGGTCCCCGTGCGGTTGCGCGGCGGTGAAGAGCATATCGTGATCGACGCCGGGCGCGTCATCAACTGCAGCGGCCCGGAGCACGATTTCCGCAAGCTGCCCAACCCGCTGATCGCGCAACTGCTCGAGCGCGGCACGATGACGCCCTATCCGCTCAACGTCGGCGTGCAGGTCGATGACGACGGCGCGCTGGTGGGCGCCGACGGAACGCCCTCGCCGCGCGTCTTCGCGCTCGGCCCGGTGCGGTACGGCACGCTGATCGAGACGACCGCGATCCCGGAGATCGCCGCGCAGGCGCAGGCGCTGGCCGCGCGCCTCGCCGGTGGCGGAACCGTCGCGCTCGCCGGGTAATCTTCCCGGCGTGATCGCTCGCGCCGTCGCGGCTACCGCCGCGCTGCTCGTTCTGACCGCGGCCGCCGCGGCCGCGCCGCCGTACCTCCTCCACGCCGTCTCGGGGGCGCCGCAGAGCGCTTGGTCGTACGCGGCCATCGATCGCGCCGCCTACGACGCCGCGTTCACCAAGCCGCTGGTGGTGCGCCTGATCGGACACCACGCGTCTCACGCGGTCGTGCGCTTCACCTGCATCAGCCGCGACTGCGAGCTGGCACCGTCCGAGCAGCCGGACTCCGTCACGCGCGTCGATCCGCGCTCCTACAACGTCAAGAGCGACGACGACGGCACCGCCACCATCTCCGTCACACTCCAGGTCGACACCCCCGGCACGAACGTCGTGCGTGCCGCGCCGGTCATCGACGACAAGCCGCTCCCCCGCGGCACCGCCGACTTCATCCTCACCGCCCGCTAAGGGCTCAGCGTTTGGGGCGTGAGGAGCGCAGGATCTCTTCGGCCGCGCGGGTGACGTCGTCGGCGGTGCGCGGCGGCGGCGTGCGCACGAGATGAATCGGCGGTCGGCGCGCCGGGCGGCGAGGCAGGCGCAGATCGCCGAGCTTGATGGCGCTGAGCACGAGCACCAGCGCGACGATCGCGAGCGCGGCGATGGTGGGGACGAGGTCGCCGACGCCGTGCGAGGGCCACGTCCACGGGTGCAAGGCGAGGACGACGACGAGACCGGCGATGACGAGGACACGCGGCCGGATCATGGCCCGACGAGCATTCGCGTTCGCGCGGTCACCCGCCTCGCGCCGGCGGTGCTCGTTTGGGCTGCCAGCAAGGCGTTGCTCTGGACGAACCAGCCGCCCTCGGCGTCGTACCACGGGTAGGGGTAGCCGGTGGCCACGTACGCCCCGTCGACGGCGCCGATGTAGGCGTTCGCTCGCGCCGCATCGTTCATCAGAATCGCCGCGGTCGAGACGAGCGTCCACGGATACTCATCGGGGATGTCGAGCGCGTCCCACTTGGTAAAGGCGGCGTTGAACTTCGCGTACGCGGCCACCGCTTGTGACGAGGTCGGCGTGATGACGCCGAACAGCACGGGAAAGAGTTCGGCCGCGGCGGACTCGTAGTTGGTCCAGTCGACCGGTGTCGCCACGTTGCCGACGCCGATCGCGTTGTTGTACGCGTCCGCCGACGCGTTCCAGAGTTCGGAAGATATCCCGTTCGCCGACGCCTGCGCGCGCGCGGCGAACGTCGCGGCGTCTGCCGTGTCTCCCAGTGCCGCGAGCAATGTGCCGTAGTCGCGCAGACCGGCGTACACCTCGCAGTTGTCCATCAGATATTTGATCTGATAGGTCGGCAGCGCCCAGGTCAAGCCGTCCGTCTGTTGTCCGGTCGTCAAGACGCTCGCGACCTGCGCCAACTGCGCGCGGATGGAGCGCACGTAGGCCTGCGCGGTCGAGCCGCCGGTTTGATAGAACGTCGAGGCCAGCGACAGGAACGTCCCCGCGTAGGAGTCGGTCGAGTCCGCCGTTCCGGTACTGGTCTCGACGCCGCCGGCGACCGTATAGTCATAGATCGTCCCGGAGCCGCCCCACACGTCGGTCGCGTTGAGGTGCGCGATATACCACTGCATCCAGGCCTGGACCGCGCTCGTGTGTCCCCCGGCCAGCGCCAGCCCGATCGCGGCGCGGTTCGCGAAGTACGGCGAGATCTGCGTGCCCGAGTCCACGATGGCGCCGTCGGGCAACTGCGCATCGGCCGCGATCCAGGCCGCCGTGCCGGCGACGTTCGCCGCGTAGTTCGGCAAGGCCGCGCCCGGCGCGGCTGTCGTCGCAGGGGTCGGTGAGGCGGTAGCTGGCGACGCGGGCATCACCGAGCCTGCTCCGCCGCCGCCGCAACCCGCCAGGGCCAGCGCGGCCAGCGCGCACGCAACCGCCGCGGTCGAAAAGAAGCCGCGAACCGGGTGCGTCGTGAAACGCCGCGTCACGCTTCACCGATCGACCGCTCGGATGAGGTTGTTTAGCGATGCCACGCACCCGCGCGCGGCATCACACTACATCGCCGTCGCAGCGCTCAGCTGGGTGGCGTAGTAAGCGTTGATCGCCGAGATCGTGGCAGGGTCGGTGATCAGCATGCCCCAGTCGATGTAGTTGGACGACATTGAAGCGGTTGAGGTCGAGTTCGATGAGCCATACCAGACCTCACCCGGAGTGCTCGATACCGAGAGGACCTTTTCGCTCCCGGTACTGATGTTGCTGTAGAACTTGATGTTGTACGCCGCCTTCATCTGCGCGATCAGGCTCTGGTCGGGCGAACCGGTTTCGTCACTGCCGACGAGGATGACATTGACCGTTGCGCCGGCCGATGCCGCGTTTTCGAGAGCGGTCACGACGTTGGCTGCACCGGTGCTGAACGACTCGGTCATGTAGTCCACCGTGGTTCCCGCGCCGACGGTCAAGCCGCTGAGGAAGCCGGCTTCCATCGCCAGCGAATGGGACTTGAGCGTGTCGAGCGTCCCGGACGCGGAGTCGACTGGGTTGAGGTTGAGCGCACTCTCGATCGCGGTGAAGTCGGTCGGGAGCGTGTCCTGGATGATGACGTCATCGGTCGGCTCGTAGCTGCCCGCCTCGACCCAATTGTGGCCGTCGAGATAGGCGATGCCATCGACGACAGCCAGCTTCGCGTGCAGCGGGTAGTCCGCAGACGCGCCGGGATCGATGACGACGGTCGCACCGTCGCTCTGTAGCGTTGCGATGTCGCCCGCGTTGTTGCCAGTGTCTTCTTCCTGCGGGAAGACGACGACGACGGTCGCGTGGTTCTTCGCCGCCGCGTCGAGCGCTTGGAACGCGACCGTCGTGAAGACGTACGCACTCATGCAAATCGTCTTTGCGCTGCTAACGGTCGCGAGGAACGCCGTCGTGGTCGTCGGGCTGATGCCGGGTGCGCCACTCGCCTGGGCCTGGTCACACGCGGCGGTGACCGGGTTCGGCGTCGCGGTCGGCGTGGCGCTCGCGGTTGGCGTTGCTGTCGGGTGCGCAGTCGCGGTGGCCGTCGGCGTCGCCGACGGCGAGCCGCTCGGCTTCACGCTCGCGGTCGGCGCGGGCGTCGGCGTGGCATTGGTCGTCGGCGGCGTGGAACTGCTGCCGCCACCGCCGCCGCCGCTACAAGCAACGAGCGCAGCGAAGGCAACGAGTGCGAGCGCGCCCCGGCGCGCGAGAAACAGCAACGTCATACATGTGTCCTGAGAAAAGCGCGAAGCGCGCCCGTTCGCCTGCCGGCGAACGGACGCGCTCCCAAGGGGTGAGAGACCGGGGTCAGGGACGCTTCATCGACGCGGGGGCCTTGATGGTCGCCGCGGGATGCTTGTGGATCGAGCCCGGCGTGACCGGGTTTCCGGTCATGTTCACGTCGTCGACGAAGTAGTACCCGCTGTACTTGGTCGAGCCGCTGCCGCTCCCGGCTTTGGTCCAGATACCGACGAACAGTTCGACGGTCTGGCCGGCGTATGCCGAGAGTGCTCCCGCGCCCGTTCCGTTCGCACTAATCGAGCGGAACCCGGTGTCCTCCTCGGTGTATTCGGTGTAGAGGTTCGTGAGGTAGTTGCCGCTCGTATCGAGCAGGTCGACGTCGAAGTCGAAGTACGATGCGGTCTCGTTCGTGCTGCCGAAGATGTTCATCGTCAGCGTCGGATTCAGCGGAACCGTCACGGTCTGGCAGAGGCCGTTGTAGTAGAAATTGCCAGCGTTGTAGTTCGAGAACACCTGCCCGAAGACCGCGGCGTTCGCGTCGCTGCCTGCGGTCGGCACGGTAGTCTGCGTCGGGACCGGCGTTCCGGTTCCGACCGCGACGGGGGTACCCGCTGCTTCGATCACGGCGGCAGGCGTCGTGTTCGGGCTCGGGGTGTACGCCGAGATCGGTTGGGCGGTCGGAAGCGCGGTCGGCGCTGCGGTGGAGACCGCAGTGATCGAGCACTGCGTCCAGCCGGTGCCGTTCGGCGTCGGCTGCGTTCCCGGCCCGGTATACGTATACGCGGTCACGGTCGCGTTCGAGAAGTCGCCGTCAACGACCACGTTGGTCGGGGCCGGCGACGGCGTGAACGTCGGGACTGCTGTCGGAGTCGCCGTCGGACCCGCGGTCGGGGAGTTCGTCGGGCTCGCCGTCGGGGCGGGCGTAGGCGTGTGGGTCGGCGTGGCGGTTGCCGTCGGGGTCGCGGTCGCCGTAGCGGTCGCGGTCGCCGTCGCCGTGGCGGTTGCCGTCGGCGTCGGGGTCGCCGCGGCGATGCCGACGAGCGCGAACAGCGCGCCGCTCGCAGGCATGTTGAGGGGCGCGGCGGCAGCTGCGAACGTGACCGTCGTCCCGCTCACCGTGCCGGGGCCTTCATAGGTCTCGTTCCAGCTCGTGCCGTCGTAGTAGGCGATGTAGTAGTTCGTGCCTGCCGCAGGCGACGACACCGTCACGCTCCATGACGGACCCGTGTCGAAGCTGATCGGCGCTGCCGGCGAGCCGATAGCCTGGTAATAGACGATCGCATTCGCGGTCTGCAGGATCGTCTTATCGCCGAGCATCGAGCGCAATGCCGAGAAGCCGCTGCGCAGAACGGCGAGGCCGCCGCGCGCTGCGGAGCTTGGTGCAGCGGTGCCGCTGGGCGGCGAAGTCGATTCGGTGACGTTGACGTGCGTCGCGGTCGTGCTCCCGGTATAGCCCGGGAAGGTGATCGTCGCGGCGGTGCCGGCGTCGGCCGGCATCGTCACCGTCGCGCCACCACTCGAGGTGAGCGTTCCGCTTGCGCTGTCGGGAGTCGGGGTCGCGCTCGGCGCGGGGGTTGGCGTCGCGGTCGTCCCGCTGGTCGACGGCAGGGTCGTCGAAGGGCCGCATGATACGGCCACGACGAGCGCGGCCGCCACCAACGCAAAACGCCCAGAAAGTAGAATCTTCAAAGAGATCTCCTCGGTGGGGCTAAGGGAATGCGCACGCCACCCTTAGGCGAGAGGGCGCGCTTGCCTCTTTGCCCTCGGACGCGTGGTTCCGCCCTCCGAATGTCCCCCTTAGAGCAAATTTAAGGCTGGCTGCTATCCTCCGGGACGAAACGCGGATCGGCGCCGGGAGCGAACACGACGTACAGCCGCTGCCAGGGCGCTTCGCTCGTCAACTGCCAGCGATGGCCCGTTCCGGTCAGGTCGAGCGCGACGAGGATGT
>JBEKAU010000037.1:0-10371 GCA_050015755.1 Vulcanimicrobiaceae bacterium
TTCCTCGATGTGCAGGATCTTGCGCGCCTCTTCGAGCTGCGTCGAGATGCGGGCGTCGATCGTCCCGGCGCTGGTGTCGACGACGACGCCGCCGCGGTCGACGCGCTGGTCTTCGACCACGCGCAGGTTGCGGATGTCACCGATCGCGATCAGCTCGTCGCGGTGTTCGCGCATCCGCTCGAGGTCGGCCGGATTGACGCGCACGGTGACGCTGTCGCGCTCGATCAGGCGGGCGATCGCGGTCTTCGCCATCTCGACGGCGACGCCGCGGTCGAGTGCGACTTGCTGGTGCAGGACGCGCTCGGCGATCCCGAGCGCCAGCCGCACGATCTCGGGCTCGGCCTCTTCGATCAGCTTGTGCCGTTCGACGCGGGCCATCTCGAGCAAGCCGCGCATCGTCACGAGCATGTCGTTCATGTCGCGGTCGGCGGCCTCACGGCCCTGCGTGAAACCTTCGTCGTGGCCTTTGTGGCGGGCGTCGGTCTCGATCGAGTTGGCGCGGGTCGCCGCCTCCTCGACCAATGACCGGGCGCGCGCGTGGGCGTCGCGCAACAGCGTCTCGGCGTCGCGCGCGGCGCGGTCGAGCAGCCCCTGCGCTTCGGCGCGCAGTGCCTCGACGTCGACCGCCGGGGCGGGCGGCGGCGCGAGCGGATAATCCGGCAGCAGTCCGCCGTCCGCATCGTAGCCGAAGCCGTCCGAGAGGCCCAGCCCGTCGGAATCCAGCAGTTCGTCGCCCGGAGGCGGTAGCGCGGGCTCGGGAACCGTCAGCGCATAGCGTTCGGTCCGAAGCTTCGCGCCTTTGACGACGCGGCCCATGCTCTAAACGATCCGGTCGTCTTTCCCGCCGCGGGCGATGATGATCTGACCGTTCTCTTCGAGCGTGCGGATCACGTCGACGATGTTCTGCTGCGCTTTGCCGACCTCGCGAACGCGCACCGGGCCGAGCACCTCGATGTCTTCGCGCAGCGTTTGGGCGGCGCGAGTCGACATGTTCTTGTAGATGCGGGCCAAGAGATCGTCGTTGGCGGTCTTGAGCGCCAGCGCCAGATCCTTGCCGTCCACTTCTTTGAGGACGCGCTGGATCGCACGGTCGTCGAGGTTGATGATGTCCTCGAAGACGAACAGCAGGTTCTTGACTTCCTCGGCGACGGCCGGATCGCGCTTGGCGAGCCCGTCGAGGATGTTCTTCTCCGTCTCGCGGTCGACGAAGCCCATGACTTGTGCCAGCGACTGCACGCCGCCGGCCTTGGTGAAGTCGGAACCGCTGACCAGCAGACGGCGACCCAGCAGCTCGTCCAATTGCTCGAGGATCTCCGGCGCGGTCTTCTGCAGGATGGCGATGCGCATCGCGACTTCGCCTTGCAGCTCGGGCTCGAGTTGCGAGAGGACGGCACCGGCCTGGTCGGGCGACATGTACACCAGGATCAGCGCGATCGTCTGCGGGTGCTCTTCTTTGATGAACTCGAGCAACTGCGCCGGCTCGGTCTTCTTCACCAGCTCGAGCGGGTTGCCGTGCTTGAGCGCTGCGAAGAGCCGGTTCGTCATGTCGTCGGCTTGACCGGCGCCGAACGACCGCTCGAGGATCTCCTTCGCGTACTCGATCCCGCCCTCGTTGATGTACTTGAGGGCGATCGCGCGCTGGTAGGCTTCTTGGACGACGGCGTCGCGCTTG
This sequence comes from Vulcanimicrobiaceae bacterium, assembly GCA_050015755.1. Taxonomy (GTDB): domain Bacteria; phylum Vulcanimicrobiota; class Vulcanimicrobiia; order Vulcanimicrobiales; family Vulcanimicrobiaceae; genus Vulcanimicrobium. The sequence goes on from JBEKAU010000037.1 coordinate 1,673, forward strand.
TCGATCGCGACCGTCGAGATCTTCGCGATCTCGAGGACGATGCGCTCGACTTCGTCTTGCCGCAGGAACTTGAAGATCGTCGCGGCCAGCTCGAGGCCGATCGTGATCATCAAGATCGCGGCCTTCTCCGGCCCCGTCATGTCGGGGACCGCCGCGGTCCCGTACGCGTCGACCAAGTTCGATCCGATCGGATCGTCGCCAAGCGTCAAGATCGGCTTATCGGAAATCATGGGTGATTACTCCGCGAGCCACAGTTTGACGAGTTTGGCGATGTTGTCGGGGTTTTCTTGCGCGACGGTCGTCACGTATTCGATCATCTGCTCGCGCGTCAGGTCGGCCGCGGAGCGAATCGGTGCGGCGATCGACGGCGTGCCGTCGAGCATCGGGTGCTCTTCGAACGACGGCAGCTCTTCGGCCAGGCTGGAATCGAACGTCGGCAGCTCGGCGCTGGGACGGAACGTCCGACGGCGCACCAGGGCGAAGGCGGCTCCCGCGCCGATGACGCCGAGGATCGCCAGGACCACCAGCGCCGGAACGACCGGGATACCCAGGACGGTCGTCTGCGTCGCACCGTACCCGCCGGCGATCGGCGCCGCGGGCGCGAACGGAATCGCTTCGACCGAGATTTGATCGCCGCGCGCGGCATCGATACCGGCGGCGGCGGCGACGACGTTGCGGATCTTCTGCACGTCGGCGGCGGCGACGGTATACGGCGCGTTCGCGCCGACCGGCGCGGTCGCGGGGACGTTGACGAGCACGGCGACCGACAAACGGGTGAGCTTGCCGGGCGCGTCGACGTGCTTGCCGTCGATCTCGTTGATCTCGTAGTTGTTGGTGGCCTTGGTGTGGGTGTAGCGGCTGTTGCCCTGTTGCTGCTGCGTTCCCTGATAGGTCGGGACGACGTTGGTCGTCGTTCCGGGGACGCCGCCCGGCGTGCGCGGCGGCGTGCCGTTGCCGGTGTAGTTCTCGCGCTCCGTCTGTGAGGAGCGAACCGTTCCGGTCGGAGCGAACTGCTTCGTCTCGGTCGAGTTCGCATCGAAGTTCATGTCGCTCGCGACGCGGACGGCAGCGTGGTTCGGGCCGAGCGTCTTGTCGAGCAGACCCTGCAAGTTCTGTTGCAGGTCGGACTCGTATTTTTCTTTCGCGACGAGCTGATCGGTGGTGAGCCGCAGCGCGCTCTCGGCGTCGTCGCCGGGGGTGCCGTCGGCGCTGGTCGCGGCGAGCGGCGAGGGCCGCAGGATCGTGCCGTTCTGATCGACCAGCGTGACGTTCTCCGGCTTGAGCCCTTCGACCGCGCCGGAGACGAGTTGGGTGATGCCGCGCACCTGGGCTGCGTCGAGCTGCATGCCGGGCTTGGTGGCGATCGCGACCGATGCGGTCGTCGGTTGCTGCGTCGTCGTATACAACGAGGCCTCGGGTGAGGCGATGTTCACCCGGGCCGACTGCACTTCGCTCAGACCGGAGATCGTGCGCTCCAGCTCGCCCTCGATGGCACGCTGCTTGGCGACCTTCTCCTGGAAGTCGGTCATGCCCAGGTTGGTGCGGTCGAAGAGCTCCCAACCGGTCCCACCGCCCTTGACGATGTTCTGACCGGCGAGCTCGACACGCTGTTCGGGGACGTCTTCCTCGGGAATCAGGATCGTCGCGCCGTTGTCCGCCAATTGATGCGGGATTTTCTCCGCGTCAAGTTTTTGAATGACGGCGTTCGCTTCGTCCGCCGGCAAGTTGGAAAACAACACCGCGTAGGACGGACCGCGCAGCCGGAACGCACCGAAGATGCCCAGTCCCAGCACCAATAACAAAACGACGGCGCCAAAAGCGAGCCGGTTTGCGGGAGACTGGCCGTTCCACCAATCACGGAAACGCCCCGTGAAAGCGGCGAACGACGAGGTCAATCGATCCACATGCCACCTTTGCGAGGCGTGCTCGTAACGCCGCGCGGTATGCCGACCGTGGCCTGATCCGTCATGCCTCCGTGCACGACGCTATCCAACCTATCGGCGCGAGGGACTCCTACCTTTATGGATGGGTAGGGGGCGACCAACCGTGCGATCCGTGTCACGTCGCGATGGCCGAGCGTTCGGGACCGACCGAGACGGCCGCCACGGGGACGCCGGTGACCTCGGCGAGCCGGTCCAGAAAGGTGCGGGCGCGGGCGGGCAGGTCGGCAATCCGGCGGACTCCGCGCAGGTCTTCGGTCCAGCCGGGGTGCTCCTCGACCTCGACCCGCAGGTCGGATTCCATCATCGCCTCGACGCCGGCGGCGGTGCCGTCGGACCGCAGATAGCCGGTGACGATCCCGATCCGCTCGAAGCCGGAGAGGACGTCGAGCTTGGTGATGACCATGGCGTCGAGACCGTTGAGCTGCCCGGCGTAGCGGGCGGCGACCGCATCGTACCAGCCGCAGCGGCGCGGCCGCCCGGTCGTCACCCCGACCTCGTGGCCTTGCGTGCGTAGCCGCTCGCCGCGTTCGTCGAGCAACTCGGAAGGGAACGGCCCGCCGCCGACCCGGGTGCAGTACGCCTTGGCCACCCCGAGGACGCGGCCGACCGCAGTCGGCCCGATCCCCAGGCCCGTGCAGGCGCCGCCGGCCAGGGTGTGCGAGCTGGTGACGTACGGATACGTCCCGTAGGTGACGTCCAGCATCGTCCCCTGAGCGCCTTCGGCTAGGACGCGCTCGCCACGGTCGATCGCCTGGTGCAGCCAGCCGACCCCGTCGACGACGTGCGGCACGACCTTGCGGGCCAGCGCCAGGGTCTCGCCGATGACGTCCTCCTCGCGCGGCACGTCCTCGGCGCCGGCCAGCTGCGGCGCGCGGGCCAGCAGCGTCGCGCGAATTTTGGTCGCCAGCGCTTCGGGCTTGGCGAGATCGCCGAACGTGATGCCCAGCCGCGCCACCCGGTCGACGTAGGCCGGACCGATGCCGCGCCCGGTCGTCCCGATCGCCGACCCGCCGCGCTGCTTCTCCGAGAGGCGATCGAGCGTCGCATGGTACGGAAAGACGACGTGCGCACGATCCGAAATGACGATGCGCCCGATGTCGACGCCCAGCTTCGCCAGTTTCTCCAGCTCGTCGACCACGCCGCGCAACGAGAGCACGGTGCCCCCACCGATCAGCAGCCGCGTACTTTCCACCAGCGCACCGGAAGGCACCACGTGCAAGGCGAGCTTCGTCTCGCCGACCTCGATCGAATGCCCGGCGTTGTCGCCGCCGCCGAACCGTGCGATGACGCCATAGTCACGGGCCAAGAGATCGACGATGCGGCCTTTGCCCTCATCGCCCCACTGGATGCCGACACAAATGTCTAACGGCGCTCCGCCCCTGGCGCGCCCCCCACGCTCCGCGTGGGGCCCCCAATTCCCAAGCGCGCTCACGATACTGCTCCCGCGCGATTCCCCGAGGGCGCGCTCTTCATCATACTGCAATCAATCGCCACGGAAATCCAAGTCCGACGTCGAGCCGACCGGGAGGGCGGGGACGCCTTCGAAGTCGGTCATGACGTATTCGGTGAAGAGTGCGTTCGGCCAGCCGAAGTCGACCCGCGAGAACTTCGCCGGATCGTCGGGATTGAACGACTCGTGCAGCAGATGGTCGCCCGGGTCGGAGGCCAACAGTTCGCTCAGCACGTCCTTGCGTTCCGTGTCACTGGTCGCGGTGAAGCCTTGCATCAAGAGCGCGAGCGGCCAGACGTAGCCGTCGTTGGTGTGCGGCGAGCCGATCCCGCGCGCGAGCTTGCCCGCGTAATACGTCGGATCATCCTTTGAGAGCAAGAAGCGCCGCGTGTTGCGATAGATCAGCGACGTCGTTGTGCCGTAGCCGAGGTAGGGCGCGGAGAGCAACGAGGGGATGTTGGCGTCGTCCATGAGGATCGAGTTGCCGAGTCCGTCGACTTCGTAGGCGTACACGTAACCGTAGTTCGGCGTGAACACGACGCCGTAGGTCTGAATACCGGCCTGCACCTCGTCGCGCAGCGCGAACGCGCGTTGCGCTTTGATGAGGTTGTGGTAGACGTCACGCTCGATCTCGCCCAGCTCGCCCAGGCCGACGACGGCGAACATCTCCGAGGGGATCAGGTAGTTGTAGGTGCACGCGTCGTCCGAGGGGCGAAAACCGGTCCAGATCATCCCGGTGTAGCCGACCGGATTGCCGCGTCCCCCGTCGGGCAGTTCTTTGTGCGTGTACGGGTGATCGGTGATCGCGGGATGGTCTTGCTCGCGCTCCATCGTCTCGAGCGCCTTGTCGAACCCGCCCGAGAGATCGCCGGTGAAGATCGACGCATCGCCGGTCTGTTTCCAGTACGTCCACGCCAGCGTGATCGGGTAGACCAGCGAGTCGAGCTCGAACTTCTGCTCCCACACCCGGTAATCGAGGGTGAACGCGTTGGCGTAGGGATCGATCTGGAGATACTTGCCCATCCGCGCGATGATGCCGCGCAGCAGCGAGCGCGTCTGCGGGTCTTCCTTGGCGAAGAACAAGTAGGGCCGGACCTCGGCGCTCGCGTCGCGCAGCCATTCGGCCGGGATGTCGCCGGTCCGTACGTAGGCGGTGCCGTCGGACGCGACGGTGATCTCTTTGCCCGTCTCGAGCAACGCAGAACGGTAGAGCGCTTCGAGCTTGGGGTCACCCGTGCTGTAGCCGGCGGCTGCGCGAGTGACGGCATCGAGCTCGACTGCCCCGGCGAACCGTGGCACGAGCAACGCGATGGTCACGAGCGTGCAAAGCAGCGCGCGGACATGGAAGCGCATCCTCACCGCGACCTTACCATGCCGTTCGGTGTTCTTCCTCGGAAGACACCGGAGCTTGACGATTCCTGTGAGCTGGGTCAGTGCAGGTCCGCAAGCCCGTCGAGGTCGGCCCCGGCCCGTTCGCGCAGCACGCGGTAGATCAGCGAGGCGGGGAAACCCAGCCGTTCCAGCTTGCGCGCCGCCGACGGGTAGGCGAGATCCGGGGTCGTCCGCCGCAGCCGCTCGTAGGCGGCGGCGGCGCGTTCGGCCTCGGTGGTCTCGCAGGCATCGACCCGGGTGCGCGCCGCGTCGCGATCGATCCCGCGCTTGACGAGCTCGGCGACGAGCCGCGCGTCACCGACCGCGCCGCGCCGCCCTTCGACATAGAGCGCCGCGTAGAGGGCGTCGTCGAGCAGGCCGTCACGCTTGCACGAGGCGAGCGTGGCGGCGACCGCATCGTCGTCGAAGCCCTTGCGCTGGAGACCGGCCGCGAGCTGCGCCTCGGTAAGACGGCGCCTCGCCAACATGCGAAGTGCCGTCACCCGTGCAGTCGCCACCGCGACTAGTCGTCGTCGCCGACTGCTGCGCCGACCGGCTTGGCGATCCCGTTCGGCGAAACGGTCGACTTGAGGGCCTCGCGAATCTTGACCGCGATCTCGTCGGCCACGTCGGTGTGCTCCTCGAGATACGACTTGGCGTTCTCGCGGCCCTGACCGATGCGCTGTTCGCCGTAGGTATACCACGAGCCCGACTTGCCGATGATGTTGCGCTCGAGCGCGACGTCGATGATCGAGCCCATCTTCGAGATCCCCTTGCCGTAGGTGATGTCGAACTCGGCTTGGCGGAACGGCGGTGCGACCTTGTTCTTGACGACCTTGACCCGCGTGCGCGTACCGACCACGTCTTGGCCGACCTTGATCTGCTCGAGCTTGCGCACGTCGAGCCGAACCGAAGCGTAGAACTTGAGCGCGCGGCCGCCCGAGGTCGTCTCGGGGCTGCCGAACATGACGCCGACCTTCTCGCGCAGCTGGTTGATGAAGATCATCACACACTTCGAGCGCGAGATCGCCGAGGTCAGCTTGCGCAGCGCCTGCGACATGAGCCGCGCCTGCAGGCCGACGTGGGTATCGCCCATGTCGCCTTCGAGCTCGGCCTTGGTGACCAGCGCCGCGACCGAGTCGACGACGACCACGTCGACGGCGTTCGAGCGCACCAGCATCTCGGCGATTTCGAGGGCTTGTTCGCCGGCGTCCGGCTGCGAGACGAGCAGGTTGTCGAGGTCGATGCCCAGGCCTTGCGCGTAGGTCGGGTCGAGCGCGTGCTCGACGTCGACGAAGGCTGCGGTTCCGCCGGCCTTCTGCGCTTCGGCGATGACGTGCAGCGCCAGGGTGGTCTTACCGGACGATTCCGGCCCGTAGATCTCCACGATGCGTCCGCGCGGCAGGCCGCCGACGCCCAGGGCGAGGTCGAGGGCGATCGACCCGGTCGAGATGACGTCGAACGCCATCTTGTCGGTGAACTCGCCCATCTTCATGATGGACCCCTTACCGAACTGGCGCTCGATCTGGGCGAGCGCGTTGGTCAGGGCAACTTGTTTTTCGTCGGCCATGATGCTCCGTACGGTGTGCGTCGAATCGTTTGACGGACTCGACCGTATCGCGCCCGGATGCCATCTGCATGGCACCAGCGCCCAATTAGTTCACGACGTTCGCCCCGGCTGACAATCGAACCTACGTTCGACTGCCTTCCTGTAATAGACTTGACTTAATTAAGCGTTGGCTTTATAAGAGTCGACATGGAGGCGTTCGCGGCCCTGGCCGACCCGACGCGACGGCGGATCGTCGAGCTGCTCGCGCAGCGCGAGTACGGCGCCGGCGAATTGGCGCACCGGTTCGACATGACGCCGCCGGCGGTCTCACAGCACCTGCGCGTGCTGCGCGATGCGGGTTTGGTGCGCGTACGCCCGCAGGCGCAGCGCCGCATCTACACCCTCGCACCCGACGGCTTGGCCGAACTCGACGCGTGGTTGTCCCGTTTCCGCCGCTTCTGGTCGACGCGCCTGGATGCACTCGAGCGCGAACTCACCGACACCGATCCCACCCGAAGGAGCACACCGTGAACGACCTCGCGACCTTCATCTCGCCCGGCACGCTGCGCTTCGAGCGAGAGCTGCCCGGGCCGATCGACCGCGTGTGGGACTATCTCACCAAGACGGAACTGCTGGCGACCTGGTTCGACGGTGGGACGATCGGCACGGAGGTCGGCGCCGACGCGACCTTCACGTTCGGGATGCACGGCCGCATCACGGTGTACGAGCCGCCGCACGTGCTCGAGTACACCTGGAACGAGCCGGAGACGTCGACCGGCCCGATCGTCGACACGCTCGTGCGCTGGGAGCTGCAGCCGCGCGGGGAGCAGGTGCTCCTCACGTTGACGCACAGCCGCATCGCGACCTCATCGGTGGCGGGCTTCGGCGCGGGTTGGCATGCGGGTCTGGCGGGACTGGACGCCGCGCTCTCGGGCACGCCCGAATCCGGTGTGGACAGCGACTACGCCGCGCTCGCGCCGCTGTACGACGAGCACGTCGCCTCACACACCTAAGAGCGCCGGCAATTCGTCCATCGCGGTGAAGACGCGCGCGCCGGCAGCGGCCAGCGCGTTCGCGTCTTCGTCCGCCGCGTAGCCGTAGACGGTCATCCCGGCCGCGACCGCACCGCGTACCCCGCTGGCCGAATCTTCGATGACGACACACGCGGACGGCGCGACGCCGAGCGCCGCCGCCGCATGCAAGAACAGATCGGGCGCGGGCTTCGGTCGCGCCACCAGCGACGCCGTGTACACGCGCGGGCCGAAATAGTGCGCGAGGTTGGTGACCTGCAGGGAGAGCGCGACGCGCGCCGGCGGCGATTGCGAGGCGACGCACGAGCCGACTCCCGCCGCCTGCACGTGCGCGATCACGTCCTCGACGCCCACGACCGCGCGCAGCTCGCGCACGAACCCGAGGGCGCTCGCCATCGCGTAGTCGTACACCCAACTCGCCGGGACGCGAGCGCCGTAGATGCGCTCGACCTCGGCGTTGTCCTCGTCGATCGTCTTGCCTTTGAAGCGCGCCCGCACTTCATCAGCGGTGAGGTCGATGCCCAGGCGCGCGAGCTCGCGGGATTCGATCGCGTTGACGATCCGCTCGCTGTCGACCAGGACGCCGTCACAATCGAAGATGACCAGTTCGGGCCGAGTAGCCATACGAAACCCCTCCTCTCGCTCGAACGCGGCCCGCACCCTCCAGCGAATCCCCGCCGACCGCCGTGCTGCGGGGAAAAGCGCTCATCGCTGCGAACACGGCGCAGCCTGCAACGTCCTTCGGAGCGGGCATGCGTTCGTTTTGGCGTCGTCTCACCCCCATACTGAGCGTTATCGTACTCGGTTGGTCTGCCGCGGGCTGCGGCGGGGGAAGCGCCGGCCTGGCGCCGGCGGTGAAACCGTCGGGCAAGGGCACCGCACTCTTTCGCGTCACGATCCCGAAGAAGGCGGCGACCAGCGGCCGCAGCCGCGGCCCGGCCTATGTGTCGCCGGCGACGCAGGCGATGACCATCGCGATCAGCGGCCCGACGACGGTCAACGAGACCGCCGCCCTGACCCCGACCACCAACGGCTGCGCGAGCACGCTCGCCAGCACGTCGTGTACGCTGCAGGTCTCGCTCGCGCCGGGCAACTACACCGCGACGCTCTCGACGTACGACGGCTACGACGCCGGCACACAGACGGCCAGCGGTAACGTCCTGTCCACCGGTCAGAACCTCGCCTTCACCATCGTCGCAGGCCAAGCCAATGCGATCGCCTTGAGCCTGTCGGGAGTTCCGGCACAGATCGTCGTCACGGCACTCTCGGCGCTCGCGCCGGCAACCGGCACCAACACGTTCGACTTGGTCGGTCCCGCCGCCCACGCTTTCCTAGCCCAGGCGCTCGATGCCGAC
>JBEKAU010000038.1:0-10312 GCA_050015755.1 Vulcanimicrobiaceae bacterium
CGGAGCCTCCCAGCCCAGCACGCGTGCGATCAGCTCGCTCCGGTTGCGGCTCTCCGTCTTGCCGAGCATGCTCCCGATGTGGTCTTGCACGGTCGAGGACGTGATCGAAAGCCGGTCGGCGATTTGGTCGAGGTGATTGCCGTCCAGCAGCAGCGCGAGCACCTGAACCTCGCGCGGCGAAATGTGAAACCGCGAGGCCGCGCCGGTCAGCGAATTCGGCGGTTGAAAGCGGTCGATCCGCACCCCGATGAACAGGCCTGCGGGGCCGGACATCGGCTGCGTGCGTACGACCAGGAACGATACCGGCCGCGCTCCGGACGCCTGTGCCGACCCGGTGGACCAGGCAGCGGTCATGGCGCGGACGGTTTCCTCGAGCACGACGGGGAGGCGCTCCGCGATCCGGGTGTGGAGTCCCGTCAAGGCGATGCGGCGCTGATCCTCGGCACTCCATGCCAAGATGATCTCGAGATCGTTGTTCAAGATGTAGAACGCCTCTTCCGAAGCCGGCGCGATGGTCGTCTCGTGCGGCTGAGCCTGCGCATCGGCGGATCGCGCGGGCGGTTGTAAACGCAGACCGGAAAGGTGCTCGGAGAGCGCGTCCAGGGCGAACGTCAGCATCCGGATCTCGCCCGAGGAGAACGGTCCGAGCTCCGGGGTTCGCAAGAGCGTCAGAATACCGAAGTGCGCACGCGCATCGGCGAAGAGCAGCGTGATCCCGCTCGCGTAGTCGTCGAGCGGTCCGAGCGTTGCCGCGATCCGGGGCCCCCTCGGCGATTTTTCTCGCTGCATCCGGAACTCGTCGGTGAGGCGCGAGAGACCCTTACCGTTCGCGTGCGAACCGTAGACCGAGACGATCGCGCCGGTCGGGCCGACGCGTGCGAAACTCCAGCGTGAGGCCGGGACGATACCGAGGATCTCCGCAAGAATCGGGTACGCGGGCTCTGATGCCGGCATCGCCTCCTGCAGCGTCTTTGCACGGCCGGCGTTGGCTCCGACCGAACCCCCTTCGGCCTGGGACGAGGAACGAGCACCTGCTCGCTTCTCTCGATCGGCCTTTTTCACGATGTGTTTGCCCCAATCGAGCTGCTAAACTCAACCGGTGGGGTTCGACACGAGCAAGGGGATGACCCGTGCTCTAGCGATTCCCGCTTCCTCTATCGTCGACCTCAGTCCCGAGTGAAAGCGCTATCGCATGGCCCGCACCTGCTGTTTGGCCGGCATCGATCCTACCAAGGTGTCCACCTTCCGCGCCGCCTTCAAAGCGGCCGGAGTTCCAGCACCGGCTAGCCTTGCCCGCCTCGACGTGACCGAGCTAGGCAAGCTCGCCCCGAGTCTGCTCGTGTGCGATATCGACGACTGCACCGTTGATCCGCTCGAGTTGCTGCGACAGCTGCGCTTCGTCTTGCCGGAGAGCATGATCGCCGTCTACACCGGGGACATGGAGCGGACGTGGGGTCTCGCGTGCCACCTCGCCGGCGCGAACTGCCTGCTCTCGAAGCGGTCGAACGGGCCAACCCTGTCGGCTGGTCTGCGCGGCGCCCTCAAGAGCGGCTGCTACACGGATCCGCGTTTCGCCGCATGACCTCCGAGAGCGCTGCGTCCGGCCAGAACGTCGCGCATGAGAGCGTCGTCGCGCGGCCACGTCCTGCGGTCCAGGCCAGTGTCTCGACCTACAGTTCACCCGCCGAAGGCGCCAGAGCCGGCGGCGACTGGTGCGAGGTGGTCACCCTTTCGGAGTCGCTGGTCGTGCTGACGGTCGGCGACGTGTCGGGCCACGGCATGTCGGTAGCGCCCACGATGACCGTCATGCGGAGGTCCGTGTTGCGCGCATGTCAGGAGGGGCAAACGCCGTCGGACGTGCTAGCGATCGCCAACGCTGTCGCCGGCAACATCGGCGACGGCGTCTTGGTCACCGCCATCGTGGCGCTCGTCGACCAGCGCCGGCGTACGCTCACGTTTTCCAATGCAGGTCACCCGCCGCCGCTCCTATTGACCAGCAACGAGCACGCGTTCCTGGCGCATCCGCCCGCGGATCTTCCGCTCGGCATCTTTTCACACCTCAGCGCGGCGACCTATGTGGTTGCGTTCCCCGCGGATGCGCTTCTCGTGTTGTACACCGACGGCATCACCGAGCATGAAGCCGACCCGATCGCCGGCGAAGTCGACCTGGTCGAGGCTGCACGCGCAGCCTACGGCGTTCCCGGCCGGAACCTCGCCCGCACGATCGCAGAGCGCGTGTTCGCGACACGCCGCGGGAACGACGATGCCGTAACGCTCGCCCTTCGCGCGGAGGCGCGATCTCCTACGGGGTGACGAAGACGCTACGGCGAACGGCGGCCCCCATGCGCGTTGATATTGCAACGAAAGACGGCTCGTGTCCGAGCTACGTCTACAAACCGTCCGGAACGGGCCCTTGGCCGGCGGTGCTCGTCTACATGGACGGCGTCGGCATTCGCCCGGCGATGCTCGAGATCGGCGAACGCCTCGCAACCGCTGGCTACTTCGTCTTGCTGCCTGACCTGTTCTACCGCTCGGGTCCGTACGAGCCGATGGACCACACGGTGTTCGAAGATCCCGAGAAGCGCAAGAACCTCATGGAGAAGTTCTTCGCGCTCGCGACGCAGCCGAACATCATGTCGGACACGCGAGCGTTCCTCGATTACCTTCATGCACAACCCGACGTGAGGCCGGGTCCGATCGGCACGACCGGGTACTGCATGGGCGGCTTGATGTCGGTGACTGCGGCCGGCACGTATCCCGACGAGATCGCCGCGACGGCTTCGTATCACGGCGGCCGTCTCGCGACCGACGATCCGAACAGTCCGCATCTGCTCGCGCCGAAGATGAAGTCGCGCGTCTATGTCGCCGGCGCGATCGAGGATTCCTCGTTCCCCGACGACATGAAGGCGCGACTCGAAGAGGCGCTCACCAAGGCCGGCGTCGATCACACGATCGAGACGTACAACGCCAAGCACGGCTGGGTCTTCCGCGATCTGCCGGTCTACGATGAGGCGGCAGCGGAGCGCCATTGGCAATCGATGACGGCGCTCTTCGGCGCGAAATTGTAAGACGCGAACGCCGAGCGCCGGGCCCTTAATGGGCTGTTAAAGGACGATAATGTCGCGTTAAACGACGATCATCGGCAGGCTGTGGCACCATACCCCTGAGGTGTACCAACGCTCTGGGGAAAGGGTCTGCCGATGATCGACGGTGGCGCGCACGACGCAGCCAAGGCGCGAACGGTTCAGGACTACATCGATATGCGGCCCACCTGGCCGGATGGGACGCCGATCGGTTCGACGCCGATGACGGGGATGCAGTGGCTGATCTGGTCCCTCGCCGCCGCCGGGAAGTTCTTCGAAGGACTGGTCGTCTTTATGACCGGCATCGCGTTGCCGTTGATCTCGCGGCAGTTTCACCTCGACGCGGGTCAAGGCGGCATCGTCAGCGCGGCGACGCTGTTCGGCATCTTGATCGGCGCAGTGTCGCTCGGTGGCCTCTCGGACGTCTTCGGCCGCAAGCGGATGTTCGTGATCGAGATGGTCATCTTCATGGTGTTCTTGGTCTTCCTCGCGGTCGTACCGGGATTCTGGCCGCTCGTCATCTGCCTGTTCTGCATCGGCGTCGCGCTGGGTTGCGACTATCCGACCGCGCACATGATCATCTCCGAGAGCACGCCCAGTGCACGCCGCGGGCAATTGGTCATCGCGGCGTTCGCGTTTCAGGCCGTCGGAGCGCTGGTCGGCACCGGCGTCGGCTGGCTAGTGTTGCAAGCCGATCCCGCGCTCGATGCGTGGCACTGGATGTTCGCGACGGCGCTGCTTCCCGGACTCATCGTGACGGTCTGGCGCTTCGGGATTACCGAGAGCGCCTCGTGGCTCTTCGTGCGCGGTCATCACGAACGCGCCGAGGCGACGGCGGCGCGACTGCTGCGCCGCAATCCGCAGTTCCCGAAGGAAATCAAGCTCGAGCGTGCCGAGACGCACAGCGAGCGCCCGAACTACGGTGCACTCTTCAACCACCGCAATCTCCGCGCGACGATCTTGGCGTCGGTACCGTGGTTCCTGCAAGACTTGAGTACCTACGGCATCGGCATCTTCACCCCGACGCTCTTGGCGGCCGCGTTCGGCGGCGCCCCCGACCACGTCCGCAGTACCAGTGACCTCATCACCAAAGATATCCTCGCCGCCAAGGGAAGCGCGCTGATCACCTCGATGCTGCTGGTCGGCATCACCTTCGCGGTGATCCTCGCCGACCGTGTCGGGCGCATCAAACTGCAGGTGTTCGGGTTCATCGGCTGCGCGGTCGGGCTGCTCGTTGCATCGTGCTCGGTCTACATGAGTGGATTCGGCTCGATCTTCCTGATCTTCATGGGCGTGATGCTCTTCAATTTCATGACCGACCTCGGCCCGAATGCGCAGACGTATCTGCTCGCGGGCGAAGTCTTCCCCACGGCGATCCGCGGGTCGGGCGCCGGCTTTGCGGCAGCCTTCGCCAAAGTCGGTGCCGTCCTGACCGCGTTTATGTTCCCGATCTTGCTCAAAGGCATCGGTCAGCAGGCGCTACTGTTGATTCTCGTCGCGACCTCGCTGATCGGCGCGTGGGTGACGTGGGCCTATCGCATCGAAACGAACGGAGTCAACTTGGATAGGATCGGCACCCAACCCCATGCCGACGCGATGCCGGCGACGACGGCAGCAGCGGTGGCGTCATGAACCGCTGGCCCCTGGTGCGTCTCGCCGCGTGTGCGGTCGCCATGACGCTCGGACGTACGGCCGCGGTTCAGGCGGCGGCGGTCACGACCATCACGGCGACGGGCTCGACCTTGATGTATCCGCTGCTGAACACGTGGGCGCAGCGGTATCATGGCGTCTCGCCCGACGTGCGCGTCACCGTCTCGGCGACCGGTTCGGGCGCCGGGATCAAGCGCGCGATCGCCGGTGACGTCGCGATCGGCGCCTCGGACGCATATATGACGGACGAGCAGATGCGCGCAAATCCGGGGATGCTGAATATCCCGCTCGCGATCTCCTCGCAGTTGGTCGCCTACAATCTGCCCGAGCTGCACGGTGCGCTCAAGCTCGACGGTCCGACGTTGGCCGGGATCTACACCGGTACGATTCAATCGTGGGACGATCCGGCCATTGCCGCGATGAACGCGGGCGTGCATCTGCCGCATCGCGCCATCGTGTCGATCCACCGCAATGACAGCTCGGGCGACTCGTTCATCTTCAGCCAGTACCTCACGTTCTCGACCGATTCGTGGGAGGACGGACCGAGCTTCGGTACCGACGTCGCCTGGCCGGCCGTCTCCGGCGCGAAGGGCGCGACCGGCAACGACGGCATGGTGAAGGCGCTCGCCGCAACGCCGGGCGGCATCGCCTACGTCGGCAGCAGCTTCGCCGGCGCGCTCACGGCGAGCCGTCTCGGCACCGCGATGCTCAAGAACCAAGCCGGCAACTTCGTGAGCCCGAATCCGACGACGGTGCAAGTTGCCGCCGCCGCGCTGAGCGGGCGCACACCCAAGGACGAACGGTTGAGCCTCGTCTTCGCTCCGGGTGCGCAGGCGTATCCGCTGGTGAACTACGAGTACGCGGTCGTCGCGGCGAAACAGCCGGACCCGGCACGGGCCGCCGCGCTGCGGGCGTTCTTGCTGTGGACGATCGGCGAGGGTCAGGCCAACGAGCAGGCGTTGCTCAGTCCGTTGCACTTCGCGACGTTGCCGGAAGACGTCCGCGCGCTCAGCGACGCGCAGATCCGGCAGATCAACTAGCGGAGACTTCGGCGACCAGCCACGCGGCAGTGGCGATCACGAACGTCCAGGCGCCCTCGCTCCAGAAGAAGAGCGTGTGCGGTTGCGTGATGACGCGCGGCACCCAGACGGCTACGCCGAACAGGCCGATCATGATCGACATGAGGCGCAGCGCCAGTCGCGCGGAGCGATTGATGAGAATGGCGAGCGCCGCGAGCCCAAAGGCGACCGTGGTGAGGATGGCCCAGAACATCGGACTCGGCGGGAGCCACGCCGGCACCTGACCCGCGGTCTCCTTGAGATAGTCGATCTGGGTGAGTGCGAACGAAATCGTGCACACGCCCATGAGAATGCGGGCCGTGCGTCCGAGCGCCGCGGCACGCGCTGTCTTTGACGTCGCCAACGCGACGACGGCGATCGCCCCGGCGACGATCGCCAGCAGCTCGAAGAAGTCGACGTACGAACCGTAGCTCGTCGGCGCGGCCACGATGCCGGGGACGCACGTCAGGGCGTAGAGCACGAAGACGATGCCGACGAGCGTGGCACCGGCACGCGCCGTGCGCGGAACGATGACGCCCAGCGCACCGACGATCGTCGCGATCGTCAGCACCCACGCGAGCACGGTCTGCGCCGACGCGCCGACCGGCGGCAGGTGGCTCCATAACTCGGAGTCGTGCCACACCAGGAAGACGACGGCCAAGACGACCGTGAGAAATCCGAACTTGATTCGTCCGGTACGCATGGGCCGCCCTTAGCCGTCCGGTCGGTCCCCTCCCCCGAGCCCATGCCCGGGGGGAGGGGCGTCGATCGTCTACGCCGTGACGCGCAGGTCGTAGCGGTCGAGGTTCATGACCTTTTCCCACGCGGCGACGAAGTCGCGGACGAACTTGTCGCCTTCGATTGCGTACACTTCGGCGATCGCGCGCAGCTGCGAATTCGACCCGAAGATCAGATCGCAGTTGGTGCCGGTCCAACGGACCGCGCCGGTGCGCCGGTCGCGACCCTCGTACGTGTACGTCTCGGTTTCGATCGGCTGCCAGTTCGTCGACATGTCGAGCAGGTTGACGAAGAAGTCGTTTGTCAGCGTGCCCGGCTTGGTCGTGAAGATGCCATGCTTCGTTCCGGTCGTGTTCACGCCCAGTGCGCGCAAGCCGCCCACGAGTGCGGTCATCTCTGGTGCGCTCAAGGTGAGGAACTGCGCGCGGTCGAGCAGCCGCTGCTCGGGCGAGCGGGCGTGACTGGTGCCCACGTAGTTGCGGAAGCCGTCCGCGATCGGTTCCAAGACGGCGAACGAGTGCGTGTCCGTCTGATCCTGCGTCGCGTCGGTCCGTCCCGGCGAGAAGCCGACGGTGACGTTGGCGCCGGCGCTCTTCGCGGCCGCTTCGACCGCGGCCGCGCCACCGAGCACGATCACGTCGGCGAGCGAGACCTTCTTGCCGCCGGAGAGCGATGCGTTGAAGTCGGCGGTGACCTTCTCGAGGGTCGCGATCGCTTTCGCCAACTCGGCCGGCTGGTTGACGGCCCAGTCCTTCTGCGGCGCGAGGCGGATGCGCGCACCGTTGGCGCCGCCGCGTTTGTCGGTGCCGCGGAACGAGGCGGCCGATGCCCATGCCGTGGTGACGAGTTGCGAGACGGTCAGACCGGAGTCGAGGATGCGCTTCTTGAGCGCGGCGACGTCGGCGTCACCGATCAGCGCGTGATCGACCTTGGGCACCGGATCTTGCCAGATCTCTTGTTCGGCCGGGACTTCGGGGCCCAGGTAACGCGCGATCGGACCCATGTCGCGGTGGGTGAGCTTGTACCACGCCCGGGCGAACGCGTCGGCGAACGCTTTCGGATCCTGATGGAAACGCCGGGAGATCGGCTCGTAGATCGGATCGACCTTGAGCGCGAGGTCCGTCGTGAACATCATCGGCGTGTGTTTTTTCGACCCGTCGTGCGCGTCGGGCACGGTATTCGCGCCGGCGCCGTCTCGCGGCTTCCACTGGTTGCCGCCGGCCGGACTCTTCGTCAGCTCCCACTCGTAGTTGAACAGGTTGTCGAAGTATTCGTTGTTCCACTGGATCGGCGTCGTCGTCCAGGCGCCTTCGAGACCGCTGGTGATCGTGTCGTCGCCGTGCCCGGTGCCGTAGGTGTTGTGCCAGCCCAAGTTTTGCTCGGCGATGCCGGCACCGGCGGGGGCGAAGCCGACGTACTGGCTCGGATCGGCGGCGCCGTGCGCTTTCCCGAAGGTGTGACCGCCGGCGATCAGTGCGACCGTCTCTTCGTCGTTCATCGCCATGCGGCCGAACGTTTCACGGATGTCTTTTGCGGAGGCGAGCGGATCGGGATGCGCGTTCGGCCCTTCCGGGTTGACGTAGATGAGGCCCATCTGCACGGCCGCGAGCGGGTTCTCGAGCTCGCGATCGCCGGTGTAGCGCTTGTCGCCTGCGAGCCACGTATCTTCGGGACCCCAATAGATGTTCTCATCGGGCTCCCACGCGTCGACGCGGCCGCCCGCGAAGCCGTGCGTCTTGAAGCCCATCGACTCGAGCGCGCAGTTGCCGGCCAAGATCATCAAGTCGGCCCACGAGATCTTGCGGCCGTACTTCTGCTTGACCGGCCACAACAGCAGGCGCGCTTTGTCGAGGTTGGCGTTGTCGGGCCAACTGTTGAGCGGCGCGAAGCGTTGCTCACCCGAGCCGGCGCCGCCGCGACCGTCGCCGATACGATAGGTGCCCGCGCTGTGCCACGCCATGCGAATGAACAGCGGCCCGTAGTGCCCGTAGTCGGCGGGCCACCAGTCTTGCGAGGTGGTCATCAGCGCGAAGATATCGGCTTTGACGGCCTTCAGGTCGAGGCTCTTGAATTCGCGCGCGTAGTCGAAACCGGCGTCCATCGGGTCGGACAGGGCGGACGGCCGGTGAAGCGGCGAGAGATCCAGCAGCTCGGGAAACCAATCGATGTTGATTTGCGGCCGAAGCGGCACGTGCTTGTGCGTGCCGGCGTGGACGGGACATTGGCTCGAGCCATCGTCGTTGTCCAGTTCGACGATCGTATTTTCCATCAGTTGTACTACTTCTCCGATCCGAGTCAGGTAGGGGTCAGTAGCTCTTAATAGTGAGAATCACTCTCAAGCGGAGGGTACTGCCGCAGGGAGCCGGCGTCAAGGGGGGCGGCTGGCGCGCATGGCCACGGCGCGCTATGATGGGCGGCAACATGGCGTCGCCCATCCAGCCGCCGCTGCCCAAGAACTACCAGCTGATCTACGACATCGTCGAGGAGAGCGGCCTCGGCTGCCATCTGACCCACTCGGAGATCTACGCCAAAGCGCTCGAGCGGCGGCCGGGCATCGGGTTCTCGACCGTCTATCGCGGCCTCGAGCGGTTGCGCGACATCGGCTTGGTCTCCGAGCTCGTCGTGCCGGGCGCCGACGCAGCGACCTACGAGCCGATCGGCCCCCGCCACGCACACTTCCGCTGCGCCGTCTGCGGCGCGATCGAAGACGTCGACTACGCGATTCCGATGCGGACGATCAAGGCACTCGCACTCCAGCACGGCCTGGACATCGCGAGCGAACGAGTGACCTTTGAAGGCCGCTGCGCGGAGTGCCGCGCGTCCTGATCGACGAGGGCAGCGACTGGCGCGCCAGCCTGGGCACCGCGATCCTCGCCCGTCAGGATGCGGACGGAGCGTGGCGTCGTGGGGCGGGGCCGGTATGGCTACCGACGCTCTTCACCTTGCTGCTGCTGCGCGCCACCGGCGTCGATCCCACCGAACCGGCGGTGGAAGCGGCGATCGCGCGGCTCGAGACGCACCTGGGCTGGGACAACCAGAGCGGCCCGTGGGAATTGCGTCCGCTGCACGTCGGTGCGACCCCGTTCTTTGCCGGCGAAGTCGAACCGTGCATCAACGGCGGTGTGCTCGCGCTCGGCGCGTCCTTCGGGCGCCCGACGGCGAGTCTCGCGCAACGGCTGCTGGGCGAGCAGCTCGACGACGGCGGCTGGAACTGCGATGCGCCGCCGAGCATGTGCGCGTCGTACCACACGACGATCTGCGTGCTCGAAGGGCTGCTCGCGTACGAGCGCGCGGTCGGGGGTGCATCGGAGATTGCAGCGGCTCGAAGGCGCGGCGAGGAATATTTGCTCGAGCGCGGCCTCTTCCGGCGTCTCTCCACCGGAGAGGTCGCCGATCCGGCGTTCCTGGACTTCGCCTTCCCGCCCCGTTACCGGTACGACGTGCTGCGCGCGTTGGAGTACTTTCGCGACGCCGACGTCGCGCCTGATCCGCGCATGGACGAGGCCGTCCGACACCTCGAACGCAAGCGTCAACCCGACGGACGCTGGTTGCTCGATCGCACGTACGACGAGGCGCTCGCGGTGTCGTGCGGTGAAACGGTCGGTTCGCCGAGCCGGTGGAACACGCTGCGTGCGCTCCGTGTGCTCCGTTGGTACGAACCACGAAGAGAAAGAGGATGACCATGCTGCGCCATCTCGTTGCTGCCACCGTCGCCGCGATCGTGCTTTCACCCTCGCTCGCGGGCGCACAGACGCACATCCCCGTCCCCCCGGCGTGCCCGGT
>JBEKAU010000039.1:0-10256 GCA_050015755.1 Vulcanimicrobiaceae bacterium
CCGGCAAGCTTCTTCCAAGACAAGAGCATCGAAGCACTGCAGAAGCGCGGCGTCGTCTTCATGACCTGCCACACCGCGGTCGAAGAGATCGCCGGCAACCTCGTCAAGGGCGGCTTCGCCGGCGCACCCGCCCACGCGGTCGCCGACGACATTCTCACCCACCTGATCCCAGGCGCGGTCGTCGTCCCCTCGATGGTCGCGACCATCGGCGTCCTGCAGCAGAAGTACAACTACTCGTACATCACCGTCCAGTCCTGAGCAGATAGAGCGGGAGCCTGGCCGGTGTCCATGCCCGTCCCCGCGAATCGGGACGGGCATGGAGATCGCCAGCCGGCCCGCCGCCGTCACCGTCGGAGAGCTCGATCGTGAGGTCGCGACGGTCCGGGAACATGCCGAGCGTTGGGCACGCTTGGGCTTCGCCGGCAAGATCCGCCATCTGCGAGCGCTCCGCGTACGCACGATCGAGAACGCCACCGCCTGGGCTGACCTCGCCGCGCAGGCGAAGGGCGTCGCCGGCACGCCGCTGGCCGGTGAGGAGTGGTTCTCCGGCCCGTACGCACTGCTGACCGCCCTCGACGCGCTCGCCACCACGCTGGGCGATCTCGCCCGGTTCGGTGCACCGCACACACCGCACGCGCCGCGCGTGCGTGCCGGCGGTCAAGTCGTCGTCGACGTCTTCCCGCTCTCGAATGCCGATCGCGTGCTGCTCAGCGGCGTGCGCGCCGAGACCTGGATGCAGCCCGGCGTCGCGCAAGACGACGTGCTGACCGCGCACACCGGCGCGTTCTACCGGCGCGAGAAACCCGAGGGACGCGTCACGCTCGTCCTCGGCGCCGGTAACATCGCCAGCATCCCGCCGCTCGACGTGCTCAGCGTCCTCTACGAACACGGCTCGAGCGCGATCCTCAAACTCAACCCGGTCAACGCGTACCTGCAGCCGCTCTTCGAGCGGATCTTTGCCTCGCTGATCGAGGAAGACGTCGTGCGGATCGTCGGCGGCGGCGCCGACGTCGGCGCGTACCTGTGCTCGCATCCGGAGATCGACGCCATTCACCTCACGGGCGGCGAGCGCACGCACGACGCGATCGTGTTCGGGACCGGTGCCGACGGCATCGCGCGCAAGCATGCCGGGACGCCGCTGCTCGACAAGCCGGTCTCGAGCGAACTCGGCAACGTCACGCCGATCATCGTCGTGCCCGGCCCGTGGAGCACGCCCGACGTTGCCTTTCAAGCCGCGCACATCGCGACGATGAAGCTGCACAACGCCGGCGCCAACTGCATCGCCGCACAAGTGCTGATCGTACCGCAGGCCTGGCCGCAGAGCGAGCGGCTCGTCGCGGCAGTCGACGCCGCGCTGCGCAACGCACCGCCGCGCCCGACGTACTATCCCGGCGTCACCCGCACCGAGCGCGCGTTGGCGAGCGGCCTCGACGCCGCGAACGACGAGCCGTTCTTCCGTGAGGAGCTGTTCGCACCGGTCCTCGCGCAAACGGCGCTCCCGGGCGACGATCCCGAGACGTTCCTGCGCAACGCGGTCGCGTTCTGCAACGAGCGGCTCGCCGGAACGCTCGGCGCGAGCATCCTGATCCATCCCCGCACGATCGCCGCGCTCGGGCCGGCGTTCGACGACGCGGTCGCCCAGCTGCGCTACGGCTGCGTCGCGATCAACACCTGGCCAGGCGTCGGCTTCCTCTTACCGACCGCGACCTGGGGCGCCTATCCCGGCAACACGATCGCCGCCGTCGGCAGCGGCATCGGCGTGGTCCACAACGCGTTCCTCTTCGATCAGCCGCAGAAGACCGTCGTGCGCGCACCGTTCGCACCATTCCCGCGCTCCTTCGGCGACGGCGAACCGACGCTGCTCCCGACGCCACCGTGGTTCGTCACCCACCGCCGCGCCGAGCTCGTCGCCCGCCGCATCTTCGCCTTCACCGCCAAACCCTCACCCGTGGGCATGCTGTCCACCGCCCTCGCCGCGATGCAGCCCTAGAAGCCTACGGCAGCGGTAGGAGGCTGGCCGGTGGGGCGAGGTTTTCGCCGCCGTGTTCGGGGACGCCGGATTCGACGAGCTGCCGATATTGCGCCAGGCGTGCGCGCAGGCGGGCGAGTTCTTCGGTGAGGATGTCGCTTTGGCGCAGCGCGGCGCCGAGATCGGCGGTGTCGTAGGTGTAGTCGAAGCGCTGCAGGGACTTGAGGATCTGCTTCTCCTGCAGCTCGAGCGCCAGGTAGCCGCGGCGCAGGCTCGCGCCGGTGTACGCGTACGAGGGATAGTTCGAGATCACGATGTCGCGCTTGAGTTCGGCCTGCTCGATCTCGTTGCGTTTGGCGGCGATACGCTCATCGGCCGGGTCGTAGTGCGCCGCGATTTGGAGCGCCCCGATCGCGTCATCGAACCGCGAGGCCGAGTAGTATGTCTCGGCCAGACGGAGCTGCACGGTCACCAGGCCCGCCCGCGCGTGCGGATCGGTCGGGTCGATCTTGAGCGCGAGCTGATACGCCACGGACGCATCCAGGTCGTTCTTGTGTGAAATCGCGACGTCGCCTTGGTGGTCGCGCGTGCGCACGATCCACTGCGCGACCGACGCGCCGCAGCCGCTGGTCGTGAGCGGCAGCACGGCGGCAGCGAGGAGCAACACCACGAGTCGAAGGACGCGCTTCTGCATCAGAGCTTTCCGTGAGGCCAGTAGTGCGCAACGACGGCGATGTAATGCGCCGCCGGGACCAGGATGAGCTGCGCGAGCAGGGTGCCGATGAAGGCGGTGACGATCAGCCAGAAGATCATCGCGGCGACGTCGCGCGGCTGACGCTCGTCACGGACGGTCTGGTCGACGATCAGCGCCGTCGTCGGGTCGATGAAGAGCGCGAACGCGATCGTCCCGATCCCGTTGACCAGCCCCGAGAGACCGGTCGCCGTCGTGCGCGAGTCCAAGTCGATGACGCTGGCGTAGAACGCGCCGACAACGCCCACCGCGTAGACCGCGTAGAGCAGCGTGTTGAAGATGAGCAGTTTGCGCGGCACGGCCGAGATCGGGAAGTCGGCCAGTGAAAACTTCGTCGGGCGCAGATGACCGAGCAGCCAGAACATCACCTTGGGGTCGAACAGCCGCGTGAGCGCGCTCGGCACCGAGCCGCGGCGCTCGAATGAGGCGATGCCGCGGATGAAGCCGGCCAGGAACATCGGCACCATCACCGCGCCGAGCAAGATCCCGACCGAACCGGCCCCGACGATGATCCGCATCTGCAGATCGTAGGTGTGCAGCGCGGCCGCCGGAACAGCGGTGAGATGACGGCGCAGCGCCCCGTTGGCGGCACCGTCGGCCAGCGCGCCGAGCGAGGGCGTCATGAACAGCGCGGCCAGCCGGCTCGCCGTCACCAGCAAACTGAAGAGTGAGATCGCGGTTGCGATGCGCCGCGTCGTGACGCCGGCGTAGCGCGCCGCGTAGGCGCCCATCGCGACCGACTGCGGGATCAGGTTCGCAGCGCTGGCGAGGATGACGTTGCCGTTGAGCAGGCCGCTCATGCGGCCTGGGCACCGCGCAGCCGCACGCCGCGCACCTCCGCTGGTCCCAGCACGCACAAACCGCGCGTCGTCGGCCCCAGCAGCTCGCGCGCCAGCGCATCGACCTGCGCCGCCTCGACGGCATCGAAGCAGCCCTCGACCTCCTCGGCCGAGATCTGGCGCCCGTGCACGAGGTGGTTGCGCGCCAGGCGCGACATGCGGTTGTAGGTGCTCTCGAGCGCCAGGGTCAGGTTACCTTTGAGGTGCTCTTTGGCGCGCGCGAGCTCGTCGGCGTGCGAACCATCGTGCAGGAAGCGGTCGAGCTCGTCGACGACGACGTCGACGCACTCCTGCACCCGCTCGGGCGCGCAGCCGGCGCTCACGCCGAACAGCCCGGCGTCGCGGTAGCCCTGCTGGAAGGTGCCGATCTCGTAGGCGAGCCCGCGCTCCTCGCGCACGCTCTGGAAGAGCCGGCTCGACATGCCGCCGCCCAGGATCGTGTCGAGCACCGAGAGCACATAGCGCCGCTCGTCGCGCAGCGAGAGGCCCGGCGTGCCGAGCATGACGTAGGCCTGCTCCGTCTCGTCGACCGTCACGTCGAGCGCCGACGTGAACCGCGGGCGTTCCGGGAGCGGCGGGCGCGCGCTGCCGCCGAACGCGGCGAACGCCTCGGCGACCAGCGCGACCACCGCGTCGTGCTCGAGGTTGCCGGCGGCGGTCACGAACATCGTCGCGGGCGAATAGCGGGTCGCGCGCCACTCCAGCAGGTGTTCGCGCTCGAGCGCGCCGACCGTCTCGGCGTACCCGATCGTCGGATCGCCGAGGTTCGCACCGCGCCAGAGCGCGCGACAGAAGCGGTCGTGCAGCACTTCCGAGGGCGCGTCGTCGTACATCCGGATCTCTTCGAGAACGACTTGGCGCTCGCGCTGCACGTCGTCGGCGGCGAACAGCGCGTGCTGCAGCATGTCGGCCAGCACGTCGACCGCGAGCGGCAGATGCCGGTCGACGACGTGCGCGTAGAAGCAGGTCGTCTCTTTGTCGGTCATCGCGTTGAGCTCGCCGCCGACCGCGTCCATCTCTTCGGCGATCGCGCGCGCAGTGCGCCGCGGCGTCCCCTTGAAGACCATGTGCTCGAGCAGGTGCGAGATCCCGCGCTGCTCGGCCGGCTCGGTCGCCGAGCCGACGTCACACCAGATGCCGATGGTGGCGGAACGCACGTGCGGCATCGCCTCGGTCAGGATCGGCAGACCGTTGGGAAGGGTCGATATCCGGATCATCCGCCCGTCCCCTTCGACAAGGACGCCCGGAAGGCCGGGTCCCAGAACACGCCCTGCCCGCCCCGCAGCCGCACGGCGACGGCCGCTCGGTCGGCGCGGGGCACGGTGATCGAAAAGACGTTCGCGGTGGTCGGTGCGGCGAAGTCCCCACTGACCACCTCGCCGGTGCCGGTCGCGATCGGGACGGTGGCCCAGCAGTCGATTTCATCGGCGCTCGGCTCGGCCGCGTAGGCACCGGCGATCAAGGCCCCGACCTCGGCATCCCAGCCGGCCTCGTCGAGGCGGCGATGGAACTTCGTCCCGCTCAGGACCAGCCCGCAGTCCAGGTGCGCCCCGACCCGCTCGCAACGCACTTCGAGCAGCTGCGCCGGGAGCGGCCGCGCGAGCAGCGCCGCCGCGATCAGGCGCGCCGCCACGAGGTCGGACCCCTTGGCGCGCGCCAGCACGCGCGGATCGTCGATCGTCTGCGCGCCGGCGAAGGCGGGCATCAGCGCGAGCAGCAGCGCGCACGCGCGCAGCGCGGCGCTAGTACGATTGCGCGAAATAGGCCTGGTACCGGGCCGGCTCGCCGCACGGGACGCAGATCGGCGCGCGGGCGGGTTCGCGCAGGTTGCGGGTCGTCGCGCCGGTGGCATCCTTCACCGCCGTCTCGCAGGCGGGGTTGCCGCACCACGGCACGTCGATCATCCCCGCGCGCTCGCTGCACAGGCGGAAGAACTCGTCGCGGTCGAGCGTCGCGATCGTATGGTCCTGCAAGAACGTCTTCGCTTGCGCGAAGAGATTGTGCTGGATCTGCTCGAGCACGGTCGGGATGAATCCGACCACCTCGCCGAGCGGGACCTGCTGCTTCTGTCCGTCTTCCTTGACGGCTTTGTCGCGGCGTACGAGCGTGACCACGCCGCCTTCGAGATCGCGATTGCCCAGCTCCAAACGAATCGGCACCCCGCGCAAATCCCACTCGTTGAACTTGTAGCCCGGCGACTGACCCGGCCGATCGTCGAGCTTGACCCGCAATCCGGCCGCCTTGCAGCGCTCGAGCAGGTCGCGTGCGGCCGCGTCGAGCGCGGTCGTGTCACCGCGCGGGATCGTGACGATGACGACCTCGGTCGGCGCCATCTTCGGCGGGATGCGCAGCCCGCGATCGTCGCCGTGCACCATGATCAGCGCGCCCAGCATCCGCCACGACATCCCCCATGAGGTCGTCCAGCAGTATTGCTCGGTCTGGTCCTCCGCGCTGTACGTGATGTCGTACGCGCGCGCGAAATTCTGCCCTAGCTCGTGCGAGGTCGCCGACTGCAGCGCGCGGCCGTCCGGCATCAGCGCTTCGATCGAGTAGGTGTGGTTGGCGCCGGCGAAACGCTCCGACGAGGACTTCTCGCCCTTGTAGACCGGCACACCGCAGACGTCTTCGGCGACCTCGCGGTAGACTTCGAGCATGCGCGCGACTTCTTCCGCCGCTTCTTGCTCGGTCGCATGCGCCGTGTGGCCTTCTTGCCACAAGAACTCCGCCGTGCGCAGGAACGGGCGGGTGCGCTTCTCCCACCGCATGACGTTGGCCCATTGATTGATGAGCACGGGCAGGTCACGGTACGACTGGATCCACTCCGCGTACATGACGCCGATGATCACTTCCGAGGTCGGGCGGATGGCGAGCCGCTCGGTCAGCTTCTCAGTACCGCCCTCGGTGACCCAGGCGACTTCGGGCGCGAAGCCTTCGACGTGCTCGGCCTCGCGCACCAGGAGATGCTCGGGGATCAGCAGCGGAAAGTAGGCGTTCTCGTGGCCGGTCTCTTTGAAGCGGCGGTCGAGCTCGGCTTGCAGCCGCTCCCACAAGCCGTAGCCGTACGGACGCAGCACCAGGCACCCGCGAACCGGCGCTTGCGAGACCAATTCCGCCCGGTAACAGGCGGCTTGGTACCACTCGGAGAGATCGTCGGCTTTCGGCGGGATGCGTTCCATGACCAAACGCCCCGGGTTCGCGCAGGTCGGCGACCGTCCTCTCCGAAGGTCGCCGAGCGATGCCGAAGCTCACTCGGATCTACACCCGCACCGGCGACGACGGCACGACCGGCCTGGTCGGCGGCCAGCGCATCAAGAAGACCGCGCCGCGGATCGAGGCCTACGGCACGGTGGACGAGCTCAGCTCGGCGATCGGCCTGGCGCGCACGGCACTCGCCGACGTGATCCGCACCCGCCCGGTGCAGGACCTTGCGCGCGCACACGCGGTCGCCGAAGAGCTCGACGGCTGGCTGGCCTGGACGCAGGACGCGCTCTTCAACCTCGGCAGCGACCTCGCGACGCTCCCGGCCGATCGCTGGGAGGGGATGCCGCTGATCGTCGCGTCCGACGCGCAGGCGCTCGAGCGCTCGATCGACCGCGCGCAAGAGGACCTCGAACCGCTGGCCACCTTCATCCTGCCCGGCGGCTCGCAGCCCGGGGCGTTCTTGCACCTCGCGCGCACCATCTGCCGCCGCGCGGAGCGGCTGCTGGTCGCGCTGCGCGACGACGAGGCCGTCTCCGCCGACGCCGTGCGCTACGTCAACCGTCTCTCCGACGCGCTGTTCGTGTGGTCACGCTGGATCAATCACGCGCTCGACCAGCCCGAGCACCGCTGGAACCCGAGCACGGCCCCGCCCGCCTGACGCGTTCTCGGCGGCGAGCTCCCGCCACGGATTCGCCGGCGCGGGGCGGACCACGCCGGCGCGCAACAGCGCCGTGGCCTCTGCGGCGGCCAACGGCTCGGAAAAGTAGAACCCTTGCACGATTCGGCCGCCCCAGCTTTCGAGCAGCTGCATCTGGGCGGCGGTTTCCACGCCTTCGACCACGACTTCGATGTCCAGTTCGCGCGCCAAGCCGAACGACGCGCGCACGATCGCGCCGTTGCTCGGGATGGTGGTGAGGTCGGTGATGAACGTACCGGGAATCTTGATCCGCTGGACGTGGAACCGTCGCAGATAATCGAGCGAGGAATATCCGGTCCCGAAATCGTCGATCGCGATGCGCAATCCCATGTCACGCAGCGTGAGCAGCGCGGCGTTGTGCGAGCGCGAGGCTTCCATCAGCACACTCTCGGTCAACTCGATCTCCAGCCGCGAGGCCGGAACACGCGACTCGGCCAGGACCTCCACGACCGTCTCCTCCAGTCCGCCGGGCTGCCGGAACTGGATACCCGAGACGTTGACCGTGATCACCGGCGGCGCGATGCCGGCGTCCATCCACCGCCGCATCTGCAGACACGTCTCGCGCAGGACGAGCCGGCCCATCGAAACGATTGCGCCGCTGGCCTCCGCCGCAACGATGAACGATGACGGCCGGAGCAGCCCGCGTGTCGGATGGTTCCAGCGGACGAGCGCTTCGAGACCAACGATGCAGCCGGTGTGGAGATCGATCTGCGGTTGATACAGGAGGACGAATTCCTCCGTCTTGACCGCCGCGGCGAGCTCAATGTCCAAGGCCACCCGCGCGCGCACGTCGGCGTCCATGAGGTCGGTGTAGAACCGATAGGTCCCGACTCCGTCGGCCTTCGCCCGATACAGCGCGACGTCGGCGTGGGAGAGCAACGCCTCGGCGTCGGGAGACTCCGGCCCATACACCGCGATGCCGATGCAGGTCCCCGTCTGGATCAGCCTCCCTTCGACGTCGAAGGGACGATCGAGGGCGCGCACGAGCTTCTCGGCCAGCGCGGCCGCGTCGCTCGGATCGCGAATGTCGATCGCCACCGCGGCAAACTCATCGCCCCCGAACCGCGAAATCGTGTCGATGTCGCGCACGTTCTCTTGCAACCGTTCGGCGACGCGCTGGAGCAGCACGTCACCGACGGGGTGCCCCAGCGTGTCGTTGACGTCCTTGAAGTGGTCCAGGTCGAGATACAGCACCGCAAACCCCTCGCCGTAGCGGTTGCGGCGGGAGATCGCCTTCTCCAGCGCTTCGATGAACAGCCGCCGATTGGGGAGCCCGGTCAGCACGTCGAAGCGAGCCATGCGTTCGATCAGAGCGCGCGCTTCGCGTTGGGCGACCAAGGCGCCGATGACGCGGGCGAAGATGTCCAACGCTTCGATCTCGACGGACGACCAGCGCCGCGGACTCCGGCAATCGTCGACGCCGACGTAGCCCCAGTACCGTCCGTCGACTTCGATCGGCACCAGCAGGATCGACTTCGCCTGCAGTTCGCTCATGAACCGATGCAGAAAGCCGACCAGCTCTTCGGCATAGCCGATCACCGGTACTCCGAGCGCCAACGGTGTCAGCCACGCTGCCAACTCCGCAACGTCGTCGGCGCTGCGCGAGTCGAGGACACTCTGCATCGTCGGAAGTTCGGGCGAGCGCTGCCAGACGAATAGCGGTGAGACGACCCCGTCGCTGGGACCAGGCGTCGCCTCCAACACGCTGAGCCGATCGACGTCCAGCGCCTCCCCGACCGCCCGAAACACGTGCGACATCGCATCTTCGAGCGAGGGCAGCTCGACCAGATCCGCGACACTGAGCGTGATGGCGTGCAGGATTCGGTCGCGGGATGCCATCCCGTCTTGCGCGGCTCGCCGAGCCGTGACGTCCTGCGCGGTGAGCAGGTAGACGTCCCGACGTTCGAACACGGCCCGGCTGACCGCGATCTCGCACCAGAAGTGCTGCTCGCTCTTACCCACGCACTCCCATTCGAACAGAAAGGCCTCTCCCGCCAACGCTCGGTCGCGGTATGCCGCTCGCATGAGCAGGGCGCCCCCGGAGACGTCGGCCGAGAGACGCGAGACGTTCAGGGTGAGCATCTCCGAGCGCGTGTATCCGAAAATTTCGCAGATGCGCGCGTTCGCGTCGATGAACTCGTACGTATCGGCGGCGATGACGAGGATGCCCTCGTGGATCGAATCGAAGATGACGCGGAATCGTTCGTCGTTCGAGCGCTCGGCCGAACCGGACAGACTCTCGATCTTCTTGACCGGTTTCACCTGCGGTCCGACCGCTTTTCCCGACATCAGACGACCGCGCTCTCGGCGGGTCTGAGCACGCCGGCGCGCAGCAAGGCGGTGGCTTGCGCGGCCGGCACCGGTTGCGAAAAATAGAATCCTTGCACGATCCGGCAACCCCAGGCGCGCAGCAGGTCGATCTGGGCGTCCGTCTCCACCCCCTCGACGACGACCTCGATGTCGAGCTCGCGCGCCAAGCCGAACGACGCCCGCACGATCGCCGCGTTGCTCGGGACCGTCGTGAGATCGGTGATGAAGCTGCCCGGAATCTTGATCCGCTGGACATGAAAGCGCCGCAGATAGTCGAGCGAGGAGTAGCCGGTCCCGAAATCGTCGATGGCGATGCGCAGCCCCATCTCGCGCAGCGTCAGGAGTGCCGCGTTGTGCGAGCGCGAGGCTTCCATCAACACGCTCTCGGTCAACTCGACCTCGACCCGGTCCGGCGGGACACCCGACTCGGCCAGGATCGCCGACACATCGTCTTCCACGCCGCTGGGCACCCGGAACTGGACCCCCGAC
>JBEKAU010000040.1:0-10244 GCA_050015755.1 Vulcanimicrobiaceae bacterium
TTCCTTAGTCGACGGAGCAACAGTCTCTGCGACCACGGATATCACCCGTATGCTAAGCCTCCGTTAAGGCACGAGCCGGTATGACCGATCGCGTACGTTGAACGGCCCGACGACCGAACGCCTTGACGCCCGCGGCGGCCCATGGTATGGTCGGCGCACTCATGCATTCGATGAGCTGTCGCTCGATGATGCCCATGTGCTGCTCCCTCGCAGGGGTCGGCTAGGGTTGGCATGAGCTGATCGCGCACCGCGCGACCGCACCTGCAGAGCCCTCGCCGACCGGCGGGGGCTCTTTGTTTTCTCCACCATTCGCTTTCCTATCGCACCCGGAGGCGCCCATCGTGACCCCGTTCTCTCGTTCTCGTTTCCTCGGCCTGTCCGCCGGCGCCACGCTGGTTGCCGCACTCCCGCGCGTTGCGCGGGCGGCGGATTTGGACCGCGTCGGCATCGACTACGCCTACTACAATCCGCCCAGCCTGGTCCTCAAGGCGAAGGGCTGGCTCGAAGAAGCGCTCGCCAAACGCGGGACGGCCGTCGACTGGGTGCTCTCGCTGGGCTCGAACAAGGCGAACCAGTTCGTCCAGGCCGGGACGATCGCGTTCGGATCGACGGCGGGGAGCGCGGCGTATCTCGCTCGCGCCAACGGCGTGCCGCTGCACACGGTGTTTCTCTACTCGCGGCCGGAATGGACGGCGCTGGTGGTCGCCAAGGACTCGCCGCTCAAGACGCTGCGGGATCTCAAGGGGAAGAAGATCGCGGCGACGCGCGGGACGGATCCGTGGTTCTTCCTCCTGCGCTCGCTCGCGACGGTCGGCTTCGCGCAAACCGACGTCGAGATCGTCGATCTGCAGCACCCGGACGGGCGCGTCGCGCTCGAGCGCGGGCAGGTCGACGCGTGGGCCGGCCTCGACCCGCACATGGCGGCCTCGCAGCTCGAGGCCGGCTCGCGGCTGCTCTATCGGAACGTCTCGTTCAACACGTATGGAGCGCTCAACGCGCGTGAGGACTTCCTCGCGCAGCATCCGGAGGTCGTGACGCTCGTGCTGCAGCAGTACGAGCGCGCCCGGCAGTACGCGGCGACGCACGTCGACGAAACGGCTGCGCTCTTGGCCCAGGCATCACACCTCGATCGGAAGGTCGCCGAGCTGCAGCTGCGCGAGCGCACGACGTATCCCGGCAACGGCGTGCCGGACCGCGACTACCAAGCGGCGATCGCGGGTGTGGTCAGTTTCGTGCGTTCGGAGAAGCTCGCGCGCCCGGATGCCGACCTCGAGGGCTCCGCAACGACGCTCGCGGATACCGCGCCCGCGACGTTGGCGCTTCGTGGCTAGATTCGCCCTCCCGCTCGCGCTGTTCGTCGGCTGGTGGCTGGCGACGGCGCGCGGCTGGGTGAAGTCGTATCAGTTCGCCTCGCCGCACGACGTGCTCGCCGAACTCGAGAACCTCGCCGCCACGGGTGCGCTCTGGCACGACATCGGTGCCAGCGTCGCCCGCGTCGCGGCAGGCTTTGCGATCGCGCTCGCCCTCGCGATCGTGCTCGGGGCCCTGGTCGGCGGCTCGCGCGCCGTCGAGCGGGTGCTCGACCCGACGCTGCAAGCGATCCGTGCGGTGCCTTCGCTCGCATGGGTGCCGCTGATCCTGTTGTGGCTGGGCATCGGTGAGACGGCGAAGATCACGCTGGTCGCCATCGGTGCGTTCTTCCCGATCTACGTCGCGTTGGTGGCCGGCATCCGCGGGGTCGACCGCAAGCTGGTCGAAGTCGGAACGACGTTCGGCCTCTCGCGCACGGCACTGATCGCGCGCGTGCTCGTCCCCGCGACGTTGCCGCAGTTGCTGGTCGGTGCGCGCATCGGTCTCACCCAGGCATGGCTGTTCCTCGTCGCCGCCGAGCTGCTCGCGGCGACCAACGGGATCGGCTTTCTGCTCACCGACGGGCAGCAGACCACACGCACCGACGAGATCCTCGTCGCGATCCTGCTGTTCGCGGCGTGCGGGAAGCTCTCGGAGAGCGGGATGCGCTGGCTCGAGCGACGGCTGGTCGGCTGGACCGACACGGTGCCGGTGTGAGTGCCGCCGCGCGCATCCGCGGCCTGCGCAAAGCGTACGGTGCGCACCTGGTCTTCGACGGGCTCGACCTCGATGTCGCGCGCGGCGAACGGATCGCGATCCTCGGCGCGAGCGGCTGCGGGAAGTCGACGCTGCTGCGCTGTATCGCCGGCCTCGAAAAGGCGGACGCCGGTACGATCGCAACGAGCGGGGAGGTCGGGGTCGTATTTCAGGAGCCGCGGCTCTTTCCGTGGCTCGACGTCGCGCACAACGTTGCGTTCCCGGCGCGCAGCGCGGCGGAACGCGCACGCGTCGAGGGCGTGCTGGGCCTGGTCGGCCTCGCGCACGCCGCGCAACGGCTGCCGAAGCAGCTCTCCGGTGGGATGGCGCAGCGCGCGGCACTCGCCCGTGCGCTCGTGCGTGACCCGCAACTCTTGCTCTTGGACGAACCGTTCGCCGCACTCGACGCGCTGCGCCGCATCGAGCTGCGTGCGGCCGTGCGCGAGATCCTCGAGTTCACCCGCGCCTCGGCGATCCTGGTGACCCACGACGTCGAGGATGCGCTCGCACTTGCCGATCGCGTTCTCGTCCTCGCCGGCACGCCGGCCGAGATCGCGTTCGAAGGGGCCGTCGGCGATGGCGCGACGCGTGCGGCGATCCTCGAGGCGCTCGGTGTCGCCGAGCACGAGGGCCGTACGCGCCGCGCGACGCTGCGTTAGCGGTTCGCCAGCAACGCTTCCATGCGGTTGAAGCCCTCGCTCCAGCCGATGTACATGCCGGCGCGCTCCGGAACGTCGAGTGAAACGACGTGCTCGATCGTCATCACGGTCTTGCCGTTGCGCTCGACGAACGTCACGGTGACGAGGCTCTCGAGCGGGAACTGGTCGCTGAGCCCGTAGGTCCTCGCCGGGACGACGTTCCCGGCTTCGTCGTGGAAGGACAGGGTGTAGACGAGGCGCTCCGGTGCGACGACCTCGCGAAACGTCCCACCTTCCCAGAGGTCCTTGCCACGGAAGAACATCTGAAAGTGGAGACGGCCGCCAGGCCGCGCGTCGAGCGTGCAGTTCGAGATCGTGCAGCCATCGGGCCCGTACCAACGGGCCCAATGTTCGGCGGTCGTCCAGGCGGCGAAGACCCGATCGCGCGGCGCATCGAAGACGCGCGTGATCAGGATGCGCTCGTCCGGCACCGGCGTCGGGTCGATCACGGATTCGGCTCGTCAGCAGCCAACAGCGCGGCGAGCTTGTCGAGGGCCGTCGTAAAGCCGAGGAGCATGCCGTCACGCTCCGGGACGTCGAGCGGCACGTTCTGCTCGAGCGTCAACTCGGTCTTGCCGTTGCGGTCGGCGAAGGTGACAGTGACGACCTGTTCGAGCGGGAACTGTTCGCTCAGGCCGAGCGTCGTCGCCGGAACGATGTTCCCGGCTTCGTCCTCGAAACGCAGCGTGAAGACGAGTCGTTCAGGTGCAACGACCTCGCGGTAGACGCCGCCTTGCCAGAACTCCATGCCCCCGAATTGCACCTTGAAGCGCAGGCGGCCACCGGGCTGCGCGTCGAGCGTGCAGTTCACGGTCGTGCAGCCGTCGGGTTGGAACCAGCGGGCCCAGTGTTCGGCGGCGGTCCACGCGGCAAAGACGCGTGCGCGCGGTGCGTCGAAGATGCGCGTGATCACGAGGCGGTCGTCGGCGGCGGCGGTCGGGCTACGGTCGATCACGAGTTCGTCTCGTTTCTCTGCATCGTGTGCAGGTAGTCGTCCAGGCGGTCGAAGCTGTCCGCCCAGAGGCGTTCGTAGTGCTGCACCCAGTGAGCGAGTGGGGCGAGCCCGCGCGCATCGGTGCGATAAAAAATATTGCGGCCCTCGCGTCGCCCGACGATCAGTCGCGCCTCGAGCAGCGCCTTGACGTGCTGCGAGACCGCTGGTTGTGAAACGCGGCCGGCCCGTGTCAGCGCGCCCACGGTCGTCTCCGGCGCGGCGGCGATGCGTTCGAAGATCGCCCGCCGGGTCGGGTCCGAGAGGGTGCGCATGAGGTCGGAAACCTCCGGCGATGCGGGCATGCCAAATATATAAGCCATGACTTATGCGAAAGTCAAGTGCCGGCGACCCTGGCTCGATGGGAAGAAGCAGAAGGTCCGGAGGATCGCGATGACCCGAGTGACCGAGCCGTTCGCCGCTGCCGCGTTCGGCACGCTGGTATGTGGCGTGCTGGTGTTTGGTGCACACTGGTTCACGCCGTGGCTCGCCGGCGGCGGCCGGACGAATCTGTTCGGCGCGGGGATTGCGATCGTGGCGGTCGCGATGGCGAGCCTGATCGCGCGGCCCGGGGTGCGCACCAACCCATGGCCCGCCCTCAACGTCGTCCTCGGGGCGTGGCTCGTCTTCTCGGCCGGCTGGTTTCCGCTGCAGCCCGATGTGGCGCTGGCACAAATCGTGCTCGGCAGCGCGACCGCCCTGCTGGCCGCCGTCGCCGTCGCGGCGCAATGGCGCCGCTGAAGCTCATCGTCGTGCCACCCTGTTGGCATCGCGGTCGCGTATCATGAGCGGGTGCTGATCGCGCAGATCACCGACCTGCACGTGCGCCCGAAGGGGGCGGTCGTGCACCACATGGTGCCGACGGCACCGTACCTCCGTCGAGCGCTTGCGGCCATCGAGGCGCTCGAGCCGCGTCCCGATCTGATCCTGGCGACCGGCGACCTGACCGATCGCGGGAAGCCGAAGGAGTACCGGCGGCTGCGCAAGCTGCTGGGCCACACCAGCATCCCGGTGTTCGTCGTGACGGGCAACCACGATGACCGCGGTGCGCTACGCGCCGCTTTTGCCGACCACCCGTACCTCCCCGAGCACGGGTCGCTCCACTGGACGGTCGACGTCGGCCCGCTGCGCGTGATCGGCCTCGACACGGTACGCAAGCGCCACCCGGGCGGTGAGCTCGACGCCGAGCGGTTGACGTGGCTCGCCGAACGGCTGGAAGAAGCGCCGGCGCGACCGACGCTGATCGCCATGCACCATCCGCCCTTCGCGATCGGTGTCGGCCCGGTCGATGCGCACGGCTTCCGCGGCGTCGATGCGCTCGCCGCGTTGATCGCCTCGCATCCGCAGGTCGCGCGCATCGTCTGCGGTCACGTTCATCGCGCGGTCACCGTCGCGTTCGCAGGGACCGCCGCGTCGACGGCGCCGAGCACGGCGCCGCAGTTGGTCCTCGACCGCGCCGGCGCGCTCTACCGGTTGCGGCTCGAAGCGCCCGGCTTCGCCCTCCACCACTGGACCGGCTCGCGCATCGTCAGCGAAGTGCGCTACCTGGATGCGCGCGGAGCGCCGTCACGGGCGCACCTGCGCCCGGCGTGACCCCCTGCGATAGACCGGCTTCGGCGGGCTCTTCCCAGGACACGGTGTCGAGCCCGCGTCGGTAGCACGCGACCAGCAGTTCTTGGATCGAGTGCACGGCGAACGTCGATTCGATGTCGGCGATATAGTTGCGGACGGTCCCCTCGGAGAGGCCGCGCTGCGTCGCGATCTCGCGCGGCGACCGGCCCGCGAGAAGGTCCGCGAGGACGGCGCGCTTGCTCAGGGTGAGGCGCGCGATCGTCGCGTCGTCGTAGGCGCGCTGCGCCCGACCGAGGCGGCGGAGCAAAAAGGAATGGGGATGGTGCTCGCGGACGATCGTTGCGGCCAGCTCGAGGTGCCAGTCGCCCGATGCTTCGCCGGGAAGAACGCAGGCGTCGAGTTCGAGCAGCGCAAGCGTCGCGCGCCAGAGTGCACCGAGCTCGACGAACCGGCGATAGACGGCAGTCAACGTCGTCCGGGCGCCGGCAAGATCACCCATTGCGCGCTGCACCAGGCCGGCAACGTACGTGATGAGTGTCTCCTCGTAGGCGTCGGCGCGTTCGGAACGCGCGGCGAGGGCGCCGTAGTTCGCAAAGACCTCAGCGGCGGCGTCCGACTCGGTCCGCACGAGCAATTCCGTGAGGACGACGAGCGCGAGCCGCTCATCGTCGGCTGCCTCGTTCCAATCCAGGGCGAGTGCATGGTCGAGCGCCTCGGCGACGTGGTCGCGCGCGGCGTCGTCGTTGTCGAACGCGAACGCGACCGCGGCACGCGCGATGACCGCGTGAACGGCGAGAAATGGTGTGGGAGCAAGGTCGCGCGCGAGGCGCGTCAGTGCGAATGCCGAGCGCGGATCGCCGTCGTGCACGAACTGCCAGGTGTCCGCGATCATCGATCGCGTCGCGAGCGCGCGCAGCGTCGGTGAACCGGCGAGATCGATGGCTCCCCATCGCCGGTTGCGGCGGTGGGTGCCGGCGACGTCGGCCGAGCGCAGCATCGATTCGAGCGTCGCCACGCGCCACATCAACGTCGCGACGAGGTGGTCATCATGGTCCGCGCCGATCGTCGCCTGGAGCGCCAGCGAAAACTCCTCGAGCGCCGCATGGTACGCATTGCGCGCCAGTGCGTGCAGGCCGCGGTCGTATGACGCACGGGGACTGCGAAGACCCGAGTGACGAAGGTCGAGCGGTGACGAGTTTGCACCTGGAGATGGGGGAACTCGGCGCGCTAGCATACCCGGCCCGTTACAGCAAACGCGAGTGGAGGTACGCCGCTGATTGGCCCCCTGAGCGAGCGCTCCTCCTGGCTGCTTTCAGCCAACCGAATGAACGTTAGGCGGCGATTCGCGGGAGCCGCCAGAGCCACGTGGTTCCGCTCGCAAACTCGACGATGACGCAGGCAAGTGCGGCGCGCGGACCGAGGCCGCGTTGGTGTGCGCTCAGGGCGAGGACGAGGGGTGCCGTGATTGCGGGCGCGATGATTTGGGGCAGCGCGGCGGCCAGATTCCACACGCCCATCGCGGCGGCGAGGGCGCCGCGCGGCAGCACCGCGTACGCGAGGGCCCAGTCCGCGGTGAAGTACGCTCCCCACGCCAAGCCCGCGACGAGCGCGCAGGCGAGCGCGACCGGCACGGTCAGCGCCAACGCGAACGCGCCGATGGCGACCACGATCGCGGCGCCCGCGATCGTGACGACGAGGCGTTTATCGAATCGGTCGGCCGGTCGTCCGGCGAGCGCCGCGCCACCGACGCCGGCAATGGTGAAGACGAGAAACAGGATGCCGGTCGTCGTGGTCGGATTGACGACCCCGAGCGAATCGCGCACGAAGAACAGCAAGAAGCCGAACAGCGTGTAGAAACCGACATTGATCGCTGCTCGCGCCGCGATGACGGTGCGGGCGTTCCGATCCAGACGCAGCGGCGTCGCCGTGCGGGCAACCGGCGTGCTGCGGCGGGCTTGCCAGTCGGTGAGCGCCCACCCACCGACCAAACATGCGGCGAGCGCGCCTCCGAGCGCGACGCCATGCAGGAGCGTCGTCAGCACGAGTCCCGCGACGCTGCCGCAGAATTGGAACGAACTCATCCACGACGACGCGCGCCCGACGTGGTCGGCGTCGACGTAGTCACTGACGACGGCTTGATAGGGACCGGCAGCGAGGTTCATGCCGACTTGCAGCACGAGCGCCGCTGCCCACAACCACGGCAGTGACGTCACGCCCGGCAGCGCGATCAGCGCCGGGACCGCCAGCGCGACGCCCGCCGCGTAAAAGAGCCGCCGGTCGCCGGTGCGCGCGCGAAGACGGTCGGATGCGAACCCCGCGGCAAGCTGCACCAGCGCGGCGACGATCGCGCCGACCACAGCGATGGCGGCGTAGGTACCGACCGCGTCCGGTGTGTCGGCGATCGCGCGGTCCTGCAGGACGACGCCGAGGACCGCCGCCCACACCGCTTGGATTCCGAACCATAGACCCGCTAATCGCGCCGTGCGCACGCGTACCGATACTCGTCGAGCGCGTCGACGTCATAGCAGAGGCCCGGGTCGGCGTCGCGGATCGCCGCCACCGGAATGTCGAGGCGGCGCGAGGCGAACGCTTCGAGGTCGGCGACGCCCAGCCGGCGCAGCGTGAAGCGCAGCGTCATCGCGGGGCCTAGCTGGAGAGCCATCCGCACCAGACTTTTGCGCGCGGCGAAAAACTGCGTCGCGAAAGCGCGCAACGGCGCGACAGCTTCGGGCGCGATCACGAATGCGCACGCGTTGACGACGCGCTCCGCGCCGAGCCGCACCGCGTGATCGGCGGCTCCGGGAAACCGCGCCGCGTACGCGGCTTCGCTCGCAATGCCCATCGTGAGCGCATACGGTTCGCTGCGAGCGATGATGTCACGCACGCCCTCGGCAGTGATGAAGGGCAGGTCCGAGGTAAGGTAGACGATCCGCTCACCCGGCCACGCGTCGAGCGCGCGCAGCACGTTCGCTGCGCCATCGGCCGCCGCATCGATGACGCGCACGTTCTCGTGGGCCGCCAGATGCGCGCGCACGGCGGCGTCGCCGACGACGGCGATGCCATCGATGCCCGCGCCTTCGCACGCGTCGAGCACCGCGTCGAGCAAGGTTCCGGCCCCCCACGGCGCGAGCGCCTTGACCGGTGTCCCGACGGCATCGGCAAAGGTACCTTCGACGGTACCGCCGGCGGTGATCACGGCTCGCATGCTCCGGCGCGCTTTGTCACGCTAGCGGGCAGGACCTCGGTTCGGCCGGCCGTATCCTGGACAGGATGTCCCGGCGAACCGTTATGGTGATCGGCTCGGGCCCGATCGTCATCGGGCAGGCCGCCGAGTTCGATTACGCTGGGGTGCAAGCGTGCCGCGCGCTGCGCGAGGAAGGCCACCGGGTCGTCCTCGTCAACTCGAATCCGGCGACGATCATGACCGATCCGGAGATCGCCGACGCGGTTTACCTGGAGCCGTTGACGGTCGCCTCGGTCGAGCGGATCATCGCGCGCGAGCGGCCCGACGCGCTGCTGCCGACGCTCGGGGGCCAGACCGGGCTGAACCTCGCGGTCGAGCTGGCCGAGGCAGGCGTCATCGAGAAGTATGAGGTCGAGCTGCTCGGGACGCCGCTCGATACGATCAAGCTGGCCGAAGATCGCGAGCGCTTCAAGGCCAAGATGATCGAGATCGGCGAGCCGGTGCCACGCTCCGAGATCGTCACCGACATCGAGGGCGGGATCGCGTTCGCGCGCGAGGTCGGCTATCCGCTCGTCGTCCGCCCAGCCTACACGCTCGGCGGCACCGGCGGCGGCATCGTGCACGACGAGGCCGAGCTGCGCGCGACGCTGCGCACGGGGCTGGATGCCTCGCTGATCCACCAGGCGTTGGTCGAGACCTCGCTGCTCGGGTGGAAAGAGATCGAGTACGAAGTCCTACGCGATCGCGTCGGCAACTGCATCGTCGTCTGCAACATGGAGAACATCGACCCGGTCGGCGTCCACACGGGCGACTCGATCGTGGTCGCGCCCTCGCAGACGCTCTCCGACCTCGACTATCAGATGCTGCGCACCTCGAGCATCAACGTGATCCGCGCGCTCAACGTGCAGGGTGGCTGCAACATCCAGTTCGCGCTGCACCCGGATCGCAACGAGTACCAGATCATCGAGGTCAATCCGCGCGTTTCGCGCAGTTCGGCGCTGGCCTCGAAAGCGACCGGCTATCCGATCGCCAAGATCTCGACGAAGATCGCGCTCGGCCAGACGCTCGACGAGATCCCGAACCCCGTGACCGGCGGTCGCACGAAAGCCGCCTACGAGCCGACGCTGGACTACTGCATCGTCAAGTTCCCGCGCTGGCCGTTCGATAAGTTCCCGCTGGCCGATTTCCGGCTCGGCACGCAGATGAAGTCGACCGGCGAGGCGATGGGCATCGGCCGCACCTTCAAAGCCGCGCTGATGAAGGCGGTGCGCGGACTCGACCTCAAGTTCGAGACGCTGACTGGCGGCACGTACCAGGAGTGGAGCAACGATGAGCTCGAGCGCGCCGCGACCGAGCCCACCCACGACCGGCTCTTCGCCATTACCGAACTCTTGCGCCGCGGCCGCACGATCGACGATCTGCACGCGCTCTCGACGATCGACAGTTTCTGGCTGTGGGAATTCGCCGAGCTGGTCGCGCTCGAAGAGCGCCTGCGAGGCGGCGCGGCCGATGCGGACCTCACGGCGGCGGTCGAAGCCGGATATTCCTCGCGCGGGATCGCGTTCTTGACCGGCGGCCCGACGGTGCTGCCCGACAAGGGCCAGTTCCGCATGGTCGACACCGCTGCCGCCGAGTTCCCGGCGCGCTCTCCGTACTATTACCTCTCGCGCGGCGAGACCGACGAGATGCGGCC
>JBEKAU010000041.1:0-10126 GCA_050015755.1 Vulcanimicrobiaceae bacterium
CGCACGCACAACCGGAGGTTCCCAATGGCGGTCGAGCCAGAGCACCACCGGCCGACCATCGCGCTCGGTCACCTCGGCGAGCACGAAGTAGCGCCAGAGCTTCTGGTCTTCGGGTACGTAGACCAGCGTCAACGACCTTGGCCGCGACGCGACCCGCTCGTCCCGTGCGCGCACGCGGGTGATCAGGTGAGCATCGCGCGGCATGCCGCCATAGCGCGTCATCGTCGCCGCCACGACCCGCGTAAGGTCACCCACGTCGAGGAGAACGGGTTCTCTTCTCTCGTCGCGCACGAACCATGACACCGGGATCGCCTGCTGCAGATCGAGCGCCCAGGCGGCAACGGCCAGCAGACCTACGACGGCGAGAAGGCCCGCGGCGGCGATTCGTACCCGGCGGGCCGTCATGCTGCTGTGTCGTCGAGGTCGGCGGTGAGGTTCAACGACCGCGCCGCGCCGACCGCCTCACTCCCCGAGCGTCAGCAACGGGACGCGCGCCTCGACGGTCGTCCCCGGTGCGACGTGCAGCGCGGCGATCGTGCCGGCCTTATGCGCGCGGATCTCGTTCATCATCTTCATCGCCTCGATGATCGCGACGACGTCGCCTTCCGCGACGGCATCGCCGACCGCGCGCGGCAACTCGACGACGACACCGTGCATCGGTGCGATGACGTCGTTGCCGGCGGCCGCACCGCCCTTGCGCGTGGTGCCGCCCTTCTTCGGCGCGGTCGCGCGCGCGCCAGCGGCGGGCGCCGCGGCGCCTCGCGGGACCGGCAGGTCGACGAAGCGCACCCGGAACATCCGCTCGTTCACCTCGACGCGGATCGTGCCGTCGTCGCTGCCGTCACCGCCGGCTGGGACCTCGACGTCGGCGGTGACGACGCCGTTGGTCGCGGCGGCACCGAGCGAAGCGGCGAACGGCTCGAGCGTCGCGGTGCCGTAGCTCGCGTCGCGCACCGGGCCGAAGTCGACCAGCGCGCGCAGCAGCGGCAGCGTGGTCGGGACGCCGGTGATGACATACTCGTCGATCGCACGGCCCAGGCGCGCCAGCGCTTCGTCGCGATCGCGCGCCCAGACGATCAGTTTAGCGATCATCGAGTCGTAGTCGGGGGTGATCGTGAAGCCCGGGTACGCGGCCGAATCGACGCGCACGCCGAAGCCGCCCGGCTCGCGGTAGCGGTCGACGGTCCCGGGCGCGGGACGGAAGTTCTGCGCCGGATCCTCGGCGTTGACGCGGACTTCGATCGCGTGACCGCGGAACTCGACCTCGTCTTGCGTGAACGCGAGCGGATGGCCCGCCGCGACGAGGATTTGCTCGCGCACGAGGTCGATGCCCGAGATCTCCTCGGAGACGGTGTGCTCGACCTGGATGCGCGTGTTCATCTCGAGGAAGTAGAACTCGTCGCCGCTGACCAGGCACTCGATCGTGCCGACCGAGTCGTAGCCGATCGCTTTGGCAGCCTGCACGCCCGCCGCGCGCAAACCGCGCCGCACGTGGTCGGAGATGCGCGCCGGCGCTTCTTCCCACAGTTTCTGGTGCCGGCGCTGCAGCGAGCAATCGCGCTCGCCGATGTGCAGCACGGCACCGTGCTTGTCGGCCAGCACCTGCAGCTCGACGTGCTTGGGATTCTCGAGATAGCGCTCGACGTAGATCGTCGGGTTGCCGAAGTACGCGCTCGCCTCGCGGGTCGCGGTCGCGAACGCCGACTCCAGCTCGTCGACCGTGTGCGCGACCTTGAGCCCCTTGCCGCCGCCCCCCCCGGACGCCTTGAGCGCGAGCGGCAAGCCGTACTTCTCCGCGGCAACGCGCGCGGCCGCGGCGTCGGCGATCGAATCGGTGCCGCCCGGCACGACCGGGACCCCGGCCGCGACCATCGCCTGACGCGCGCGAATCTTGTCGCCCATCGCGTCGATCGCGTCCGGATGCGGGCCGATCCACGTCATCCCCGCCGCGATCACCTGCCGGGCAAAGCCGGCGTTCTCGGCGAAGAAGCCGTAGCCGGGATGAACGGCGTCGACCTGCGCACGTGCGCAGACCGCCAGGATCTTCTCGACGTCGAGATAGGATTGCGAGGGCGCCGCCGGGCCGAGGTGGTACGCCTCATCGGCGTAGCGCACGTGCAGCGCGTCGCGATCGGCATCGGAATACACCGCGACCGTCGCGCAGCCCAGCTCTTTCGCACTGCGCATGACGCGGATCGCGATCTCGCCGCGGTTCGCGACCAGAATTTTGCGGAACGGCGCCTCAGCCATCGACGCGCCCCGCCAGCGCCCAGCGCGAGCGCGCGCGCGCCGTGCTGCGCACGAGATCGGGGCCGGCCGCCGGCAGACGCGCCGC
Source organism: Vulcanimicrobiaceae bacterium (assembly GCA_050015755.1). Lineage (GTDB taxonomy): Bacteria > Vulcanimicrobiota > Vulcanimicrobiia > Vulcanimicrobiales > Vulcanimicrobiaceae > Vulcanimicrobium. The sequence goes on from JBEKAU010000041.1 coordinate 2,336, forward strand.
CAGCCGCCAGCGCGGCACCGCCGGCGCGACCGGTTCGTCCGTGGTACGGGTCACGACGAGGTACGCGGCCGCGATCGCGGCCAGCTCCTCGGCGGTCGGGACGCGCATCAGGCCTTGGCCGCCTCGGGGTACATCCCCATCGCATGATACCCGGCGTCGACGAAGTGCACGTCGGCGGTGATCTGCGAGGAGAGGTCGGAACTCAAGTAGACCGCGACGTTGCCGACGTCGAGCGCGCTGATGCCGCGGCGCAGCGGCGAGGCCGCCGCGACCTTGACCGGCATCTGCGAGAAGCCGGCAACTTGACGCGAGGACGCGGTCGAGATCGGCCCGGCCGAGATCGCGTTGACGCGAATCCCGCGTTCGCCCAAATCGTAGGCCAGATAGCGCACGATCGACTCGAGCGCGGCTTTCGCGATCCCGGCGACGTTGTAGTTCGGCACGATCTGCGTCCCACCCAAATACGAGATCGCCATGATCGACGCACCGTCGCGCAAATTCGGCTCGAGATGCTGCGCGAGCGCGATCAGCGAGTACGCGCTGATGTCCATCGACATCAGGAAGCCGTCGCGTGAGGTGTCGTAGACCTTTCCCGAGAGGTCTTCTTTCTTCACGAACGCGATCGCGTGCACGAAGCCGTCGAGCGGTCCGGCGCCGGCGGCGAGTTCGCGCAGCGACTCATCGCTGGTCACATCGCACGGGAACACCGCCGCGCCGCCGAGCTCCTCGGCATGCTGGCGAACCGCCTTTTCGACCCGCTCACCTTGATACGTCAGCACGAGCTTGGCGCCGTGCTCGTGCAGCCGGTGCGCGATGCCGCTGGCGATCGACCACTTGTTGGCGATCCCGGTGACGAGGATGGTTTTTCCGTCGAGCAGTCCCACGAGGCTGGAAGGTCAGCCGTCCCGGCCCGACAACCCTCCCAGCCGATGCGCCTGATCGCCGGCCTCGCCGCCCTCGCCGTCCTCACCCTGACCACGGCCGCGTTGCCCCCGCCGACGCACGAGTCACAGCCGGCCGGCGGCCCGACGGCCGACGACCTCGCGGTCCCGACGTACCACCACATCTTCCTCATCGTCGATGAGAACAAGGACGCAGGCCAAATCATCGGCTCGCCCAACGCGCCCGGCCTCTCGGCCCTGGCGGCGCGCTACGGGACCGCGAGCGCATTCGACGCCGAGGTCCATCCGAGCGAGCCGAACTACGTGGCGATGCTCGGCGGCTCGACGTTCGGCATGCACGACGACGACGCGTACTTCTGCACGGCCGGCACGCACGATCCGAGCTGCCACCGCACCGACGCGCCGGGCTATGCGCCGCACACGATCGACGCGCCGCACATCGGCACGCAACTCGAGGCGAAGGGCCTCACCTGGAAGGGCTACTACGAGAGCATCCCCGCAAGCGGCTCGCTCGCCGTCACCGGCGCGAGCGAGTCGAACGCGCCGCCGTGGTACGCTTCGAAGCACTCGGGGTTCATCAATTTCCGTTCGGTGCAGACGGATCCGCACCGTGCCGAGCATCTGGTCGGACTCGACCACCTGCAGCGCGATCTCGCCGACGGGGGCGCGCCGAACTTCGGCTACATCGTCGGCAACTTGTGCAACGACATGCACGGAATGGGGCCCGGCGCGAACGTCCCCGCCGACTGCCTGTACGACCCGATCGGCCCGCTGATCCGGCGCGGCGACACGTGGGCGGTCAACGTCGTCAACACGATCGTCGGCTCACCGCTGTGGGCTTCGCGCGACAACGTTGCGATCGTGGTGACGTGGGACGAGAGCGACTCGCCCGCCCGCGACGGCTGTTGCGGCGTGACGCCGAACGCGCCCTCGAACTTCGGCGGCGGCCACATCCCGACCATCGTCATCACCAACCACGGCCCGCGCGAGCTGGTCGACCCGACACCCTACAACCACTACTCGCTCCTGCGCACGATCGAGGATGCGTTCGGCATCCACGACTACGTGGGACTCGCGGCGGCGAGTGACCAAGGCGTGCGGCCGATGCTGCCGCTCTTCCGCGACCGCTGACCGGGAGGGCGCGGAGGAAGTCTTTGCTGGCCGGAGGGCGCCCGTATGCGCTGGCATCTGCCCAGCGATCGGACTAGGATGGCCGTATGGATGCCATCGCCCGCCCGCGCGGCGGGGCGCCGCGCATCGCGCTGATCGCCCACGACGCCCGCAAAGACGACCTGACCGAGTGGGCCTTTTACAACCGCGGAACGCTCGGCCGGTGCGAACTGGTCGCGACCGGCACCACCGGCGCGCAGATCGCGAAGGCGACGAACCTCCCGGTCGAGCTGCTGCTCTCGGGACCGCTCGGGGGCGACGCTCAGGTCGGCGCGATGCTGGTCGAGCACAAGATCGACCTGGTCGTCTTCTTCTGGGACCCGCTCTCCTCGCAGCCGCACGACGTCGACGTCAAGGCGCTGCTGCGGCTCGCGGTCCTCTACAACGTGCCGATCGCGTGCAACCGCGCGACGGCCGACTTCCTGATCTCCTCGCCGCTGTTCACGGACGAACGGCACCGAGCGCTCCGCCAAGTCGCCGCGACCTGAAACGAACCGGCCCGTCGGCCGGGTCACAGGCCGCATGACCTTGGGAGAGACCGTGCTGTCCGCGCCTGCCGCCACCGCGACCGATCGCGTCTGGGCGGCGCTGCGTGCCGACGCCGAGCGGGTTGCCGCCCACGAGCCGATCCTCGCGCCGCTCTTGCGCCGCACGGTCCTGTCCCCCGATTCGTTTGCCGAGGCGCTGGCCGACGTGCTGGCGAGTAAGCTCGCCGACGCCGACCTCGATGCGCGGGAACTGGCGACGCTGGCGGCGGACGCCTTCGCGGCCGACCCCGCGATCGTCGACGCGGCGGCCGCCGATCTGGCCGCGAGCATCGACCGCAATCCCGCCTATCCCGATCACGTCACGCCGTTCGTCTACGCGAAGGGCTTCCACGCGCTCGAGTGGCACCGCGTCGCGCACTACCTCTGGACGCACGACCGCCGTTCGCTCGCGCTGTATCTGCAAGGCCGCGTCTCCGACGTGTTCGCCGTCGACATCCACCCCGCGGCACGCATGGGGCGCGCGATCTTCGTCGACCACGCAACCGGCGTCGTGATCGGCGAGACCGCCGTCGTCGGTGACGACGTCTCGATCCTGCACAACGTCACCCTCGGTGGCACCGGCAAAGAGAGCGGCGATCGCCATCCCAAGATCGGCCGCGGCGTACTGCTCGCGGCCGGCGCGAAAGTGCTCGGCAACGTCGTCGTCGGTGAAGGTGCGAAGGTCGGCGCGGGCAGCGTCGTGCTGCGTGCCGTCGCGCCGTACACGACCGTCGCGGGCGTGCCGGCGAAAGTCGTCGGCCGCACCCCGGGCCAGATGCCCGGCCAGTCGATGGATCAGGACTTCCTAGACTTCCAGATCTAGGGGACTGGTGTGAGCCGAGATCGCTCGAGGTTTGGGCTCTACGCGCTCACGCTGGGCGCATTTGCGATCGGGATGACCGAGTTCGTCCCGGTCGGGCTGCTCCCGGAAATCGCGCGCGATCTGCAGGTATCGATTCCCGCCGCGGGATTCTTGATCACCGGCTACGCGCTCGGGGTCGCCATCGGTGCTCCGGTGTTCACGCTTGCGCTCAGCCGCATCGACCGCAAGACCGTGCTGATGCTGATGCTCGTGTTCTTCATCGTGGGGAACGCCATCGCGGCCGTTGCAAACAGCTATGGCGTACTCTTGTTCGCCCGAATTCTGACGGCGTTCAATCATGGCACGTTCTTCGGCGTAGGCGCGGTGGTGGCACAAGGCATCGTCCCCAAAGAGCGCAGCGCGTCGGCGATTGCAACGATGTTTCTCGGGTTGACGGTGGCCTTGGTCATGGGCGTGCCCTTCGGGGCGTTCGTCGGCCAGCACTTTGGATGGCATGCGCCGTTCGCCCTGATCGCGCTCATCGGTGTCATCGCGTTCCTCGGCGTCTGGTTCTTCGTGCCGAGCATCGCATCGCAGCAACGTTTCCTCGCCGCCGAGCTGCACACGCTTGCGAGCGGACCGGTGCTGTTGGCACTGCTCACCACGCTGCTGGGCTTCGGCGGCGTGTTCGTGCTGTTCACCTACATCTCGCCGCTGCTCGAGCAGGTCTCGGGTTTTTCGGCGCCTGCGGTCGCCGCACTCCTGGTCCTCTTCGGCGTCGGCACGCTGGCGGGCAATATTCTCGCCGGGAAGGCCGCCGATCGCGCGTTGGGTCCTACCTTGCTCGCAACGATCGGCGGGCTCGCGATCGTCCTCGCGCTCTCGACCTTCATGTGGCCCGCTCGCGATCTCGCCATCGTGGCGATGTTCGCCGTGGGCCTCTTCGGATTCGCAACGGCGACGCCGCTTCAGCTCCTGGTCATTCGCGCCGCGAGCGGAGCGCCGAATCTCGCCTCGTCGGCGAACATCAGCGCCTTCAATATCGGCAACGCCCTGGGCGCGGCACTCGGTGCCGTCCTCATCGCCAAAGGTCTCCCGCTGCAATGGCTCGGGGTGAGCGCGGCAGTGGTCAGCGTCGCGGGCGCTCTCGTCGCGATGCCGACGTTGAGCGCCCTTTCACGCATCAGGCCGGCTTGAACGTTAGCGCGACGCCGTTCATGCAATAGCGGAGTCCCGTCGGCCTGGGGCCGTCGTTGAAGACGTGGCCGAGGTGACTCTCGCAACGCGCGCAGTGGACCTCGGTGCGTTCCTCGAGCAGCGAGGTATCGGATTTGGTCGCGATCGCGTTCGGCAGGGGCGCCCAGAAACTCGGCCAGCCGGTGCCGCTGTCGAACTTCTTCGTCGAGGAGTAGAGCGGCAGTGCGCAGCCGGCGCAGTCGTAGATTCCGGCACGCTTCTCTTCGTCGAGCGGGCTCGAGAACGGTTGCTCCGTCCCTGCTTGGCGCATGACCGCGTAGGCTTGCGGCGAGAGGAGCGCTCGCCACTCGGCATCGGTGTGGGTGACCTTGTCGAACGCGCTCGCCGGCAGCGCGCGTAGCGCGCCCAGGGCGGCGAGACCGGCTAATACTGTCGAGCGTCGCATCGTACTCCTCACGATACCGCATCGCGGTCGGATCGTTCCGTAGCCTGGCTTACATCGGTTTGGGCGGTGGTCCCGGGAGGCTGCCGCCGGTCAGGGCGACGACGTTGCGGACCCAGCGCGCCTGGACGCGATCGCACGGGGCGACGACCCGGAACGGACCCAGCGCGGCCGCCAGCGGGGCGCCTTCGCGCGCATCGGCGAGGATCGGCGCACAGCCGGCCGCCGACGTGTCGAGTTCGGAGAGCGAGTAGGCGGCGACGTAACCGTCGGCGCCGGTCACCGTCACGTACGAGCGGGCGGCGGCGCCTTTGGCCTGATCGCCGACCGGCGCACCGGCCGCGCGCAGGATCGTCGCCAGCGTCACCCCGGCGTAGTGGCCGGTCGTTCCGTCATGCTCGGTCACGGCCACCTGCACGTGCGGCAATGCCGCCAGGTCGCTCGCTCCGAGCGTCTCGCCGCGCACGAACGCGCCGCCGACCGTGAGTGACGTTGCTGCCGGCGCCGCGGCAAGCGTTGCGACCAGCGCCGCCAGCACCAGCGCGCGCATCACTCGCCCTTGGCGATCATCACTTCGGTCGATTTGATGATGACCGTGACCTTGTCGCCGTCCTTGAGTTGATTGCGCGCGCTCAGTTGCATGCCGCCCAGCTTCGGTACTCACCTCGAGGACCCCCGGGGCGTGCTAGAGCGCGCGGTTCTCGACCGTAGCCGCGGCGTGAACCACTTCGCCATCCGAGAAATGGAACGTCACCACCAGATGCTGGCCGGCGACGAGCGGACCGCGCAAGCCCAGCAGCATGAGGTGGTAGCCGCCGGGCGAGAGTGCGATCGTGCCGCGCGGCGGGATGACGATATGCGAGACGGGATGCATCGATTCCATCGGCATCGTCATGCCTTGCATCGTGCCCATCGAGGACGTCGACTGGTGCAGCTCGGCGTGACGCGCACGCGCCGTCGATGCGCTGACCAGCGCGACCGAATGTCCGCTGCTGTTGTGCACCTGCGCGTAGACGACACCGGTGTCGATGGCGGGACGCGACCACGCGCCGGTCACGGTGACGGCGGCGAGCAGCAATGGGGCGATCATCCGAGTAACTCCTTGACATCCGAGGCGATCGCCGGCGCGGGATCGGTCCAATCGTGCAGCACACGCAACTGGCCGGCCGGATCGATCAGATAGACCGATCCGCTGTGCGCCATGAGATAGCCGCTCGCCTTCGTGCCCGGAATCCGCTGATGCCAGACGTGATACGCGTCGAACACCGGGTCGAGCTGCGCTTCCGTCCCGGTCAGTCCGACGAACGACGGATCGAACAACGAGACGTAGCGCTTGATGACGGCCGGCGTGTCGCGATCCGGATCGACGGTGACGAACACGACCTGCACGCGCGCGCGGTCGGCCGCCGGCAGCACGTGCTCGACGCGCGCGAGCTGCGCCATCGTCGCCGGGCAGACATCCGGGCAATGCGTGTAGCCGAAGAACAGCACGACTTCGCGTCCGCGTTCGTCGGACAACCGGAACGGCCGGCCGTTCGCGTTGGTCAGCGTGAAATCGTAGGCGGCCTTCGGCGTGAGCGTCGTGCCGGTAAAATGCGGCGCCTGCGCGCACGCGACCGGGACGAGCGCCAAGCACGCGCACGCGAGCCGCGCGAGGATCCCGAGCGAGACGGGCATACCGTAGTCGTACCCCCTCGGCGCCGGGTGGGGTACGGTAAACGTCACATGCGCCTCGGTTTTCTGGCTGCGCTCGTCGCTCTGGCACCGTTCGTCACGTGCGCTCCCGCAAGCGCGGGCGGCGTCGTGCCCGTGCACGGCACCGTCCTGGCGGTGGACGGCCCGCGGGAACTCGTCGTGCGCGCCGCCGGCGTCACCGGCGAGATGGCGGCCGGGACCTATCGCTGGGACGTCTCGCCGCGCACCCGGCTCGCGCCGGGGACCGAGATCGACGGCCTGTTGACCGGGAAGCAGCTGACCGCGGTTCGGCCGGCCGGCGCCTTCGTGGCAGGTCTGCCCGGGACGCTGGTGGTCCACCATCTCGGCCCCGGCATGCAGCTCGACGACCGGACCCTGGTCGACCAGGACGGCACCGTCCGCCACCTGGCCGACTGGCGCGGCAAGTCGCTGGTCCTGAGCTTCGTCTACACCCGCTGCCCCGATCTGCAGATCTGTCCGGCGATCAGCGGCAAGTTTGCCTACCTGCAGCACCACATCAACCCGGCCGACACGCACCTCGCGCTGGTCACGCTCGACCCGACCTTCGATTCGCCGTCGGTCCTGCGCCGCTACGGCGCGCAGTTCGGCGCCGACGCGCGTAGCTGGTCGCTGCTGACCGGCGAGGGTTCCGAGGTCAAGGCGCTGCTCGACGCGTTCGAGGTCTCCTCGCTGCAGGACGGGCCGGGCCAATACATCCACGAGGACGACCTGGTCCTGGTCAAGCCGGACGGCACGATCGCCGAGGTCATCCCGACGACGGAATGGGACCCGTCCGGCGTCCTGGCCGAGGTCCATGCCCTGGCCGGCAAGGCCTCCAATCCGTTCCAGCGCTTGATGCTGGCCGCGGTGGCCGGGATCGCGGCGCTCTGCGGCGGCTACTCGCTGGCGGGCGTGATCACCGAGCTGAGCGCCATCGGGATCACCCTGGTCGGCGCGATCGTCGTCGGGGTCTGGTTCACGTGGCGGTTCGTCCGGCACGGCTGACGAACGCCCGGGGGTGGCAGCCCGCGATCTGAACGCCAGCGGCATCCCGCT
>JBEKAU010000042.1:0-18763 GCA_050015755.1 Vulcanimicrobiaceae bacterium
GGCTAGGGCGACGTAAGCAAGCGATAAGAGCGGGGGGCTCCGCTTACTACACTTCTATGTATACTATCGTCTACATTTGTGTATACTAGAGTCTACAGCACCGTATATCTAGATGGCGGTCACTCTTCGTGGTAGGGCGCAAAGCGAATGGAAATCCAGAAGACCCCGAATACCGGGCGCCTACCGCGCCGGCGCTTTTCGGATCACCGATTGCCACCAGCATGCTGATGCTGATCGCTGTCCTTCAAGAGACGTATCCGGCGCAACTCTCGCGCTATCTCCTACGCCCGATCTCGTCGGTTCAGCGCACGCTTGATCGCCTGGAAACAGAGGGCCTCATCGCAACGCGCCAGCTCGGGATCCGTCGCGTAACACTGAATCCGCTGTATCCCGCGGCGAGCGAATTGAAGAGCCTGCTGCTACGGCTTGCGGAGGGCTATCCGCAATACGCTGCCATCAAGCAATCTCTTCGACAACGTCCTCGGCGGCGCGGCAAGCCGTTATGATCGACGACTCTTCAACCCTCGAAGATGTCTGCTTCGCAGTGGCCACCGCACTGCAGCAAATCCCGGTCGACGCCGTGCTCACCGGCGGTAGCGCCGCGACAATATACGCTCCCGATGCCTACACGTCAGCAGATGCCGATTTCGTATTGCAATACGAAGTGCCATCGAAGGACATCGTTCGCGCCCTCGCCTCGATCGGCTTCCACCCGGCTCCGACCCGCGGCATGTTTGAGCATCCGCGCTGCACGTTCACTGTCGATTTCCCCAAAGGCCCACTAGCCATCGGTCGCGAGTACGTGCGCGATACCGCAGTCCTGTCGCGCGGAGATCTCTCCTTACGAATCTTGACTCCGACAGACTGCGTCAAAGATCGGCTCGCACATTTCTTCTACTGGGACGACGACACAGCGTTCAACGCCGCGGTCGGAGTCGCTACGTCCCAGCGTGCGAATATTGACGTAACGGAGCTCGCTCGGTGGACACACTCCGAGAGCACTGGCGGCGTGGACTTCCGGCCAAAACTGAAGCGCTTCTTCCGCACTGCGGGGATTGAGCGAAGCGCCGAATAGCTCGCTACGGGTGTGCGGAGCGGGCCGGGGCGTCGAAGAGGGTCGGCTCTTCTTCCGCCGGCGGTCGATGGCCGTTCCCCGTGCCGTCGCCGCCCGGTGTTCCGCCACCGCGGCGCGGGGCGACCGCGACGTAGACGACCGGGACCAGCAGCAGCGTGAGCAGCAGCGAACTGGCCAAGCCGCCGATCACGACGGTGCCGAGCGACCGCGCCGCCTGCGCGCCGGCATCGAGCGCGAGCGCGAGTGGGATCATGCCGGCGATCATCGCGACCGTCGTCATCATGATCGGGCGGAACCGCTCGAGTGCGGCCTCGCGCATCGCCGCGACGACGTCGAGGCCCTCACGCATGCGATGGTTGGCGAAGTCGACCAGCAGGATGCCGTTCTTCGTCACCAGACCGATGAGCAGCACGGTGCCGATCAGTGAGAACAGGTTGAGCGTCTGACCGGTGAGCGCCAGCGAGCCGAGCGCGCCGACCGCGGCGACCGGAACGGCGAACATGATGATGAACGGCGTACGGTAACTGTTGTAGAGCGCCACCATCAGGAGATAGACCAGCACGATCGAGAGGACGAGTGCGACGCTCATCCCGGTCACCGTGTCGCTGACCTCCGACTCGTTGCCGCCCGCTGACGCCGCAACGGTCACGCCGGCCGGCAGATGCAGCGCGGCGAGCCGGTGCTGGAAGTCGCGCTGGACGTTCGAGAGGATCGCGCCGGATGCCAGGTTCGCGCCGACGTAGACGACGTTCTGGCGGTTGATGCGCATGATCATCGGCGGCGCCGGCGCCTGCACCAGATGTGCGATGTCGCCGACGCGGATGATCGAGCCGGACGAAGCGCGGATCGGAATCGCCTCGATGGCGCTCAGTGAGTCCTGCGCCGCGAGCGGATAGGTGACCAGGACGTCCTTGAGTCCGTCGGGGCCGGTATACTGCGTCGCGAGATCGCCGCCGAATGCGGCTTCGACCGCCGTCGAGGCAGTGCCGACGCTCGCGTCCAGCGCGCGCGCCCGATCGCGATTGAACTGCACTTCGACCTGCGGCGCGTCGCCGGGGTCGGAGGTGGTGACGTCGATCGCGCCCGACGTCGCCTTGAGCACCTGGTAAACCTTCGCGGCGGCAGCTTCCGGCGCGCCGTCCAGGCTGGTGATCACCTCGTCGATCGGTTGGCTGTTGCCGCCCTGCGTATCGGTCGCCGGCACGGCGGTGACGTCGACCCGGTTCGGCACGAGCCGCTGCGCGCGCGCCTGGATCTGCTGCACCCAGTAGGCGGTGGGGTGCGCGCGGTTGTCCTTGAGGAAGATGTTGATCTGCGCCACCGCGCCGTTGTTGATGTAGCCCGAGAGTTGCCCGATGTAGGCGCCGGCCATCGACGACTCGGTCTCGAGGTCGGGGATGGAATCGACGTACTTCTCGACCTGCAGCATACCGGCTCGCGTCGTCGTCAGCGGCGTCCCGGCCGGATAGTTGAGCGTGAGGTAGAGCTCGCCGCGGTCGACCGGCGGGATGTATTCGAAACCGACCACACCGAGCGGGATCAGCGCGAGCGCGACGATCAACGAAAGCAAGGAAATCGCCACGACGAGGCGGCCGTTGCGCAGCCCCCACAGCAGCGCCCGGTCGGTGTACCAGGCACGTGCCCGCTGGAAGCGGTCGGTGAAGGCTTCGATCACACCCCACGGCCGCCACGTCGAGAGGAGCGCCCAGCGGCCGGCCAGCGTCGGCGTCACCGTGAACGACACGAACAGCGAGGTCAGCGTCGCAACGGTGACGACGAGCCCGAACTCGCGCAAGAACAGGCCGACCGAGCCGGGCAGGAACGAGATCGGCAAGAACACGACGACGTCGACCAGCGTTATCACGATCGCGGCGACGCCGATCTCGCTGCGGCCGCGGACCGCCGCCTCGGTCGGCGCCTCGCCGTTCTCGAAGTGGCGCTCGACGTTCTCCAGGACGACGATCGAATCGTCGACCAGGATACCGATGATCAGCGTCATCGCCAGCAGCGAGACCGTGTCGAGCGTGAAGTGGGCGAGCTTCATCGCCGCCAGGGTCACCAGCAGCGAGGACGGGATCGCGATCATCACCACGACCGCGTTGCGCCACGAGCGCAGGAAGAAGAGCATCACCAACCCGGTGAAGACGATCGCCTCGAGCAGCGTGCGGACGACGCCCTGCAGCTGCTGCTCGGTGTAGACCGACTGCACCGAGAGCACCTCGAACTGCACGTCCGGGTACGTCCGGCGTAATTGGGGCAGCTCGCGTTGGACGTTCTGCGAGGTGACGACTTCGCTGGTGCCGGCCGACTTCTGCACGTCGAGCTCGACGCACGGCACGCCGTGCGAGTACGCGAAGACCCGCTGCGTCTCGTACGCGTCTTGGACGTTCCCAAGGTCGCCGATCTTGTAGTAGCGCGGCTGCGTCGTGAACGGGTTGGTGCTCGAGGTCGTCGTGCTCGACGAGGACCCTCCCGTGACCAAGAGGTCGGCGACGGTCGGGACGTTCTGGATGTCGCCGCGCACGTCGAGGTTCGTCTCGCGGTTGGGCGAGTAGAGGATGCCGCCCGGCGCGCGAATGTTGTTGTTGGTGATCGCGCTGATCACGTCGGTCAGCGTCAGCCCCGACGCGCTGAGCTTGTTGGGATCGACGTTGACCTGGATCGAGGGGGTCACCGTCCCGTTGGCCTGGACGTACGAGACGCCCTGGACCTGTTCGATCGACGGCACGATCTTGTTGATCGCGAGCGAGGAGAGGTCTCCCGGTGCGAGCGAGTTGGAGCGCAGGACCAGCGAGACGACTACCGCCTCACTGGGGTTATAGAGGGAAATCTGCGGCGCTTGGACGTCGTTGGGGATCGAGTGCGACGCGTTCTGCACGCGGCTTTGCACTTGCACCAAATCGTTGTTCTGGTCGGAGTCGAGTTGGAAGACCGCCACGATCGACGCCTGACCCGGCTGGATCGAGGTCTCGAGGTACGCCAGTTGCGGCGCGCCCGCGATCTGGTCTTCCAACGGCCGCACGATCGCGTCGCGCATCTCGGTGGTCGAGGCGCCCGGATAGCTGATGAGGACCTGGATCGAGGGCGTGTCGGTGCTCGGAAACTGCTGCTGCACGAGTGAGGTCGCGGCAACGGTCCCGGCCAGCAAGACCAAGCACAGGAACACGGTGACCAGCGTGGGCCGCTGCACGAACAGGCGAGTGAGCGACATCTCAGGCGGTCTCCACGGGTTCCGCCGCGTGCGTGTGCGCGTCGGCAGCGAGGCGTTCGAGCGAGATCTTCTCGGGCGGTCCCGGCGCGAGCCAGACGTACATCACCGGCACGAGGACGAGGGTGAGGATCAGCGAGCTGATCAGCCCACCGATGACGACGGTCCCAAGCGATCGTTTCGAGGCGTCGGTCGGATCGAGCGCGAGCGCCATCGGCAACATCCCGGCGACCATGGAAAGCGTGGTCATCAGGATCGGCCGGAACCGTTCGCGCGCCGACTGCCGGATCGCCGTAACCTTGTCGAGCCCTTCTTGCACTTTGAGAATCGCGAAGTCGACGAGCAGGATCCCGTTCTTGCTGACGAGTCCGACGAGCATCACGGTACCGATCAGCGAGAAGAGGTTGAGCGTCTGGCCGGTCAGCGCGAGTGCGCCCAGCGCGCCGACCGCGGCGACCGGAATCGCGAACATGATCACGAGCGGCACGCGATAGGCGTTGTAGAGCGCGACCATCAGGAGATAGACGAGCAAGAGCGAGAGGCCGAGCGAGCTCATCAGCGCAACGAAGGTCTGCTGGGTGCTTTGCTGGTTGCCGCCGGCGGCCGCTCCGATGACGATCGTGTTCGGCAGGTGCAGCGCCGCGACGCGCTTCATGAAGGCGCTCTGGACGTTGGTGAGCGCATAGCCCGGCAGCAGGTTGGCGCCGATGTGGATGACCGTTTGCCGGTTGATTCGCGTCGCGAGCGCGTCCTGCGGGTTGTTGTTGAAGGTCGCGAAGTCGCCCAGATGGACGATTTCGCCGTTGAGCGCGCGGACCGGCAAGTTGGTGAGCGTTGCGATCTTGTACTGGTCGGCCATCGGGTAGAGCACCTGGACGTATTTGGTGCCGGTCCCGTTGGTCGTATCGAACTGGGTCGCCAGCGTGCCGCCGAACGCAGCCCGAACGGCCTGCGCGGCCGAACCGATCTGCACGTCGAGCGCCCGCGCACGATCGCGATTGAACTGGATGTCGAGCTGCGGCGAGAGCTGCAGCGCGGAGCTGTTGACGTTCAACGTCCCCGGCGTATCCTTCAGCGCCTGGAGCACCTTGGGGGCGTAGGCGTCGGGCTCGCCGCGCGTCGCGGACACGGTCGCGTCGATCGGCTGCTGGTTGCCGCCGCGCGTCCCGGTCGCAGGCACGGCGAAGATCTTGGCATCGGGTACCATTTGCTGACCGATGCGGTTCATCATCTGCGCGATCTGGTTCGTCGTGTGCGTCCGTTTGGCCGTGAGGATCACGCGGATCTGCCCGTTCGAACCGAGGTTGACACTGCCGCCGAACCCCGCCTGCGAGGAGCCCGAGGTCGACGTGATCGTGTCGATGTCCGGCAGTTGGAGAAAGCGTGCCGACAGCTTCCGCACCGCCGCGTCGGTGGTCGTGAGCGGCGTCCCGGTCGGATACTGGACCGTGCAAAAGATCTGTCCGCGGTCGACGGCCGGAATGAACTCGAAACCGACGGCCCCCACGACGGGCAGCAAGAACGCCCCAACGGTCAGGACCAGCGCGGTGATGAAGACGACCCACTTGTGACGCAGGGCGCCGGTGAGCGCGTGCTCGGCGTACCAATTGCGCAGGCGCTCGAAGCCGCGGGTGAATGCGTTGATGAACCACGGCACGCGCCAGGTCGAAAGCAGCGACCAGTTGCCGGCCAGCGACGGCGTGATGGTGAACGAGACGGCAAGTGAGGTCAGCGTCGCGATGACGACGACCAAGCCGAACTCCGCCAAGAATCGCCCGATCTGCCCCGGCAGAAACGCGATCGGCAGAAAGACGACGACGTCGACCAAGGTGATGATGATCGCGGCCGGCCCGATCTCCGAGCGACCGGTGACCGCCGCCGATTTGGCGTCCTCGCCGCTTTCGAAATGGCGCTCGATGTTCTCGAGCACCACGATCGAGTCGTCGACCAGGATCCCGATGATCAGCGTCATCGCCAGCAACGAGACCGTGTCGATGGTGAAGTTCACGATCTTCATCGCGAACAGCGTCACGAACAGCGAGGTCGGGATCGCGATCAGGACGACGACCGCGTTGCGCCACGAGCGCAGGAAGAACACCATCGCGATCCCGGTGAAGCAGATCCCCTGGATCAGCGTCTTGACCACTGCCCAGAGATCGGACTTCGTATCTCGGGCCGAGTTGTTGAGCACCTTGAACTGGACGTCGGGGTACTGCGCCTCGACGGAGGGCAGGAGGTCGAGGACGTTCTGCGCCGCCTCGAGCTCGCTGGCCCCGGTGGCTTTCTGCGCCTGCAGCGTGATTGACGGTTTGGCGTCGACGTACGAGGCGACGCGCTTGGGCTCATAGGTGTCGTCGACGTTGGCGACGTCTCCGATCCGCGGCAAGAGCGTCGAGTTGGAGAATTGATTGGTCGTCTCCGAGCCGAGACCCGACGACGACGCGCCGCTCCCGCTGTTCAGCGCGGCGATTCCCGCCGGCGGACCGTTCGCGATCGCGGGCGCGGCAGCGGTCGCGGCCGGCGAGTAGACGACGCTGGCCGGGGTCGGCGACGGCGGTGCCGTCACGCCGGCGACGGGGACGGCCTGCGCGGCGGCCGGCTCGGTGGCGATCGCGACCGGCGCGGCAGCGGCGGCGGAGACCGTGCTGGGCGCGGCCGTGTTGAGGACCGGCGCCGGCAACGGCGTCGCCGCGCCGCTGGTCGACACTGAACTGCTCGTGGTCGACGCCGTCGTCGAGGACGCGTTCGACGAGACGCTCGGCGCGGTCGTCGTGACCGTCATCGGCGCCGTGGTCGCCGTCCCGCTGGAGGTCGAGGAACTCTGGCTCGTCCCGGCGCTCGAAGCGGAGACCGAGCTCGCCGCGCCGCCCGCGCTCTCGCCGACCGGCGCTGTCGTCGCGACCGCGGTCGCGTTCTCGCTGCCCGCGGCGTTCGAGAGCGAGAGCGCCTGGTTCGTGCTGCCGCTCAGGTTCGAATACTTCACGTTGACGCTGCCGGAGGTCGACGTCGCCCCTTGCAAGATCGCGGTCGAGCCCGAGAGGAGCAGCGCCGTGATCGAAGCCGGCGTCTGGATGTCGCCGCGCACGTCGATCGTCGTCTCGCGGTTTCCCAGATAGGCGATACCGCCCGGTGCGCGCACGTTGTTGGCCTGGATCGAGCTGACGACGTCGGTCGTCGTGAAGCCCCAGGCGCTCAGCCGGTTCGGGTCGACGTTGACCTCGAGCGCCGGTGTGACCGTCCCGTTGGCGGAGACGCTCGAGATGCCGTCGACCTGCTCGAACGCCGGGATGATCTCGTTGGTGACGACGCCCGAGAGCTGCGGCAGGTTGAGCGACTTCGAGGTCACCGAGAGCGTGACGACCGTGATCTGGGACGGATCGAACGTCCGCACCGTCGGCACGGGAAGATCCTGCGGCAGCGCCGACTTCGCCGTCTGAATGCGGTCCTGCACTTCGGTGAGGTCGGTCGTCTGACTCGAGTCGAGCGTGAACTGCGCGGAAATCGACGCCTGATTCTGCTGGATCGTCGTCTGCAGATGATCGAGGTCAGGCGCGCCGGCGATCGCGTCCTCGATCGGGATCACGACCGAGTCGCGCAACTCCGAGGGCGAAGCGCCCGGATACGAGACGCTCACGTTGATGGTCGGGAAGTCGACGTTGGGGAACTGCTGTTGGACGAGCGTCGCGAGCGAGAACGAGCCGACGAGCGAGATCAGCGCCACCAGCACGAAGACCAGTGGCGGACGATTGACGAAGAGCTCGGTGATGCGGCGCAGCATCACTCCTCGGCGAGGGACTGCCCGTCGGAGAGGCCGAGTTGCCCGTTGCTGACGACAGCCTGACCGGCCTTGATGCCGGTGACGATCGAGGTCGTGCCGTCGGAGCCCAGCTCACGCACGTGCACGGTTTGCGCGACGACGTCGACCAGATTGTCCTTGGCCACCATGATCGTCGAATGCGTATCGTCGAGGAACGCGGTCGTCGGGACGCCGACGCCGCTCACCGCCGGCAGTGCGGCCGAAGCGGTAACCGGGAGACCCGAGGCCAGTTTGCCGTCGGCGTTGACCACCAGCACCTTGACGGTGAAGTTGGTCGAGCCCGGCGTCACCTGCCCGAGCACCGCGACGACTTTGCCGCGGTACGTGGTCGAATTGGTCCCGGCGACCGTCATGGTGACCGGCGCGCCGACCGGGATCGCGAACGTGTCGGAGCTCGACGCGTTCAGCTCGGCATAGACGTCGTCGAGCCGCTGCAGGGTGAAAATCGTCCGCGAACCCGGGTATTCGCCGGGATTGAGGTTGCGGTTGACCACCAGGCCGTTGATCGGCGAGATGACCGTCGCGCGAGAGATCTCGGTCTCGTACTGCTGCACCGTCGCCTGCGCTTGCTCGACCGCCGCATGGGCGGCGCGCGCGTCGGCGACCGCGGAGGCGATGTCGGCGGCCTGCAGCCCCTTGTCGGCCGTCCCGTTGACGTTCGCGTTGATGATCGCGGACTGCAACTGTGCCTGCGCGTTGCGCAGCGAGGCCTGATCGTTGAGGACCTGGGTCTGCTGCTGATCGAGCGATTGCTGCGCGATGTAGCCGTTCGAAATCAGCTGACGGTCGCGCACGAGGTTGGTCTGGTCGTTGGTCAGGTTTTGCCGCGCCTGCGCGACGGCCGCGCGCGCGGAGAGTACCGAGTTACCGCCCTGGCCGATGTTCAGCGTCGCCGTGTAGCGCGTCTGGGCGACCTTCGCGTCGTCGGACTCGGCGGTGCGCTGGTCGGCAACGACCGTCGCCTGCGCCTGCGCCAACTGCGCCCGCAGGTCGGCGGTGTCGAGGACGGCCAGCACCTCGCCGACGTGGACGTGGTCGCCTTCGTTGACGTTGACGACGTCGGTCGGCTCGGAGAGGGCGCTGGTGATCGCGACGTTGAGCAGCGGCGCCACGACACCCGAGATCGTCGAACTCGCGTGCACGGTGGTGACCTTCGCCGCCACGGTCGGGATCGGATTCGGCGAGGACTGCCCGCGCGCTCGCCCGCCCCGTTCGCCACCGCGATGCGCGCACGCCGTCACCAGCACCGCGATCGTCAGCGCGGCGAGGAGGGTTCGACGTGGGGTCATCGGCGTTCGAGCCGCAGGTGCATGAATGCGGGGCTCCCTCGTACGGGCGTGGGTGAAGAACGTCCAGCCTCGGCGGCCGGGCAGAATCCAAAGTATCGCCCCGAAGCCTGAGATTCCCCGGGGCCTGAAACCCAGCGTATTCCCGGACCGTACCCTTGTTGACACCCCGAATTGCCCTCCGGAGCTCTCTTTTCATGAACGCTGCCGCCGACTATGCGCTCGCGAGTGCCCTGCTCACGCGCCCACTCCCGGCGTATGTCTCGTACGTCGACCACACCAGCGGTGGCTGGGGACCGTTCCAAGGCGCCCACCAGTCGACCGTCGTCGTCGACGTCCGCCAGGGCCGGGTCATCAGCGGGAAGCCCTCCTCGATCCACATCGACGGCGGCAGCGACGCGGTCGGGAAGTGGGGCGATCAGGACATGATCACGCACCCGGCGTTCCGTCCGCAGTGCTACCAGCCAACGGGCGCGCAGGCCGTGACGTACGACGGCCGCCCCGCCGAGCGCATCGCGCTCGTCGGTCATTGCGGGAGCGACCATGACGACGAAGACTTCTCGGCGCTCTACGTCGACCCGTCGACGCACGTGCCGATCGCCGTGGTGGGCCACAACGACGACGAGCACGTGGCCGTCTCACTCGAGGAGCGCTTTACGCAGGTGGCCGACCACGTCGTCCCCGCCGCACTGCGCGTGAAAGTCCGATCCACGAGCCCTTCAGCGCCGGTCGCAGCGGCCAGTAGAGCCGCAGCAAGAGCGTGTACGGCCCAGCCGGCGCCGGCAGCCAATTGGCGCTCCGCGTCGCGTCGGACGGCGCCGTCGGCGCGAGCTCGAGCGTAAGGCCACCGTCGGCGTCGGGGACGAACGGATCGCCGCTGCGCAGCGCATAGCGCGCGATCGCGTTCGGCACGAGGTAGCCGTCGAGGTCGTACATCGTGAGCGACCAGAAGCCGCTCTGCGGCGGCAGCGCGCCGGGCGCGAAGCGCAGCTGCCGCGCGCCGACCGACGCAGTCGCGTAGTACAGCGCGTCGGCGGGCAGGTTGGCGGCGATGCCGTAGGCCGCGACCTTCGCGCGGAACAGGTCGGCGGCACCGAAGCGGCCGATGCGTGGATCGGGCCGCGTCCAGCGGGTCGCGGTCAGCGGCAGGCTGCCCAAGGCGGTGATGTGCGTGAGGGCGGCGGACGGTGCGGCCCGCAGCGCGGTCTGCGCGGTCGGGGTCAGCGCGTCGAGTCGGAGCGGCTCCCCGGGGACGATCCCGAGGCGAGCGAAATCGCGAACGCCGGCCTCGTCGCCGCGCGGGGCCGGATTCGCCCGCAGCCGTCGGGCCGCCAGATCGAAGAACGCCTCCGGGGCCATCGCGGCCACCGCCGCGCCAAGTTTGTTCGGATCGTTCGCGCCGTGGTCGACGCCGCGCAGCGCCGTGCCGCCCGGAAACGGGGCGAGGGTGAAGCCGTCCTGCATCGCGTGGACCGTGGCGGCGTCGGCGCCGGCGTGCAGCGCGATTCGATTGAAGAACCAGCAGACGTCGGTCGGCGCCTCAACCCGCCGGTAGCCTGCCGGCAAGACCGGGTGCTGGTCGGAGCGGGCGAAGACCAGCCGCTGTGCGGCCGCGCCGGTCGTCCGCGTGCCCGGATCGGCGAAGACGTTCGTCCACGCGTCCATCACCTCGCAGACGAAGAAATGACCCACGCTGGGTGGGACGGTCAGCAGCACCGGGCCGCGGCGCAGGTCGATGAATGCGCTCGAGTAGAGCGTATCGACGTTGGGCCGGACGATGAA
This sequence comes from Vulcanimicrobiaceae bacterium, assembly GCA_050015755.1. GTDB lineage: Bacteria > Vulcanimicrobiota > Vulcanimicrobiia > Vulcanimicrobiales > Vulcanimicrobiaceae > Vulcanimicrobium. Next base: position 11,169 of record JBEKAU010000042.1, read on the forward strand.
GCGGTTCTCCGGGCTAGCCAGCTCGCGGTCGTGACGGAACTGGTTGCGCGCCGTCTGCGCCAACTGGTGCTGCTCGGTGAGGGCGACCAACACCAGCGGGTAGGCGAAAATGTAGGCGCGGATCGCGGCGGCGGCGAGGTCGCCGTCCTGCGCGCGCGCCAAGGCCGGCAGGCCGGCGAGCGCCGCCGCCGCGCCGGTCAGGAACACGTTGCGTTGCACGCTCAGTCGTGCGCGACGCTCCCGGCCGCCGATTGCGCGGCAGCGAGCCGGGTGATCGGCACCCGGTACGGCGAGCAGGAGACATAGTCCAGGCCGAGCTCGTCGCAGAATGCGACCGACGACGGTTCGCCGCCGTGCTCGCCGCAGATCCCGATCTTGAGGTCGGGCCGCTCGCCGCGGCCCTTCTCGACGCCGGTCCGCATCAGGCTGCCGACACCGACGCGGTCGAGGACCTGGAACGGGTCGTCCTTGAGGATCTTCAGGTCGAGGTAGCGCGGAATGAAGCTCGCCTCGGCGTCGTCGCGGCTGTAGCCGTACGTCGTCTGAGTGAGGTCGTTGGTGCCGAACGAGAAGAACTCCGCGATCGTCGCCAGCTCGTCGGCGACGATGCATGCCCGCGGGAGCTCGACCATCGTGCCGATGTGATACGGCACGTCGACGTTCTGCTGCGCGATCACCTCGTCGGCGACGGCTTTGGTCGCATCATAGGTGACGCGCATCTCCTCGATGGTGCCGACGCCGGGGATCATGACGTCGGGCAACGCGTCGACGCCGCGCGCGCGCAGCGCGCAGGCAGCCTCGAAGATCGCGCGTACCTGCATCGCGTAGATCTCCGGATAGAGAATGCCCAGGCGGCATACGCGCAGGCCGAGCATCGGGTTCTGCTCGTGCAGTTGGCGTACGCGCGCGAGCACCTTCATCTTCTCGCGATACGTCGGATCGTCTTCGCCCTTGGTCAGCCGCAGTTCGGTCGTCTCGACCAGCAACTGCTCGAGCGAGGGCAGAAATTCGTGCAGCGGCGGGTCCAGTAAGCGGATCGTGACCGGATAGCCGGCCATCGCTTCGAGGATTCCCGCGAAGTCGTCGCGTTGGAACGGCAAGAGCGTCGTGAGCGCGTCGGCACGCGCCTGCGGCGTGTCGGCGATGATCATGCGCTGCACGACCGGCAGGCGGTCCGGCTGCATGAACATGTGCTCGGTACGGCACAGACCGATCCCGGTCGCGCCCAACTCGCGTGCCTTGCGCGCGTCCTCCGGCGTATCCGCGTTGGCCCACACGCCCAAGCGTTTGCGCGCATCCGCCCAGCCCAGGAACGTCGCCAGCCAGTCGGGCAATTTCGAGGGCGGCGGAATCAAGTTCAGCTTGCCGATGATGACGCGGCCGGTGGTGCCGTCGATCGTCAGCCAATCGTTCTCGTGCAGCACGGTTTGTCCGATACGCGCGGTTTTGGTGCGCTTGTCGACGACCAGCGCATCGAAACCGGCGACGCACGGCTTGCCCATCCCGCGCGCGACAACGGCCGCGTGCGAGGTCGCGCCACCGCGCGAGGTCAGCACGCCGCGGGCGGCGATCATGCCGTGCACGTCGTCCGGCGCGGTCTCGACGCGTACCAAGATCACGTCTTCACCCGCCGCACCGCGCTCCGCGGCGATATCGGCATCGAAGACGACCTGCCCGGTGGCGGCGCCCGGCGAGGCGTTGAGCCCGGTGCCGGCGACCTCGAACTTCTGCGTCGGATCGATGCGGGCATGGAAGAGCTGATCGAGCGACGCCGCGTCGACGCGCCCAAGCGCTTCGTCGCGGGTGATGAGGCCTTCGCTCACCAGGTCGAGCGCGATCTTGACTGCCGCTTCGGCGCTGCGCTTGGCGCTGCGGGTCTGCAGCATCCACAGCTTGCCGCGCTCGACGGTGAACTCGAGGTCCTGCACGTCGCGGTAGTGCATCTCGAGCTGGCCGGCGATGGTGACGAACTGCGCGTAGACGTCGGGGAGCTGCGTCTTCAAGTCGTCGATCGTCATCGGCGTGCGCGTGCCGGCGACGACGTCTTCACCCTGCGCGTTGCGCAGGTACTCGCCAAAGAGGTGCTTTGCGCCGGTGTTGGGGTCGCGGGTGAACGCGACGCCGGTCCCCGAGTCATCGCCCAGGTTGCCGAACACCATCGAGACGACGCTGACGGCGGTGCCCCAGTCGTCTGAGATTTTGTTGAAGCGGCGATAGTCGATCGCGCGCTTGGAGTTCCACGAGTCGAAGACGGCTTCGATCGCGAGGTCGAGCTGTTCTTCGACGTCCTGCGGGAACGGCTTGTGGGTGTGGTCGCGGACGATCTCGCGGTATTGCGCGATCACTTCCTTCCACTTGCACGCGTCCAGCTCGGGATCGGTCGCGACGCCGGCCTTCTGCCTCGCCTCCTCGACGACGTGGTCGAACTCATCCTTGGGGATGCCCAGCACGACGGTGCCGAACATCGCCATGAAGCGGCGGTAGGCGTCGACGGCAAAGCGCTCGTTGCCGGTCAGCTTCGCCAGCGCGACGACGGTCTCGTCGTTGAGCCCCAGGTTGAGGATCGTGTCCATCATGCCAGGCATCGAGACGCGGGCACCACTGCGCACGGAGACGAGCAGCGGGTTGTCCGAACGGCCGAATCGTTTGCCGGTCCGGCGCTCCAGCTCGCGCATCGCGGCCCGCACGCCCTCGCGCAGTCCGTCGGGGAAGCGGCGCCCGGCGCGGTAGTACTCCAGGCACGTCTCGGCGGTGATGGTGAACCCCGGTGGGACCGGCAGCCCCGCGCGGGTCATCTCGGCCAGCCCGGCGCCCTTGCCGCCGAGCAGGTCTTTCATCGCACCGGAACCTTCCTCGAAGAACCAAATGCGTTTCACCGCGTCCTGCGCAGGTGCGGTGGCTGGGGCGAGGACCGCCTCGGTCACGTTCTTCCCTTCTTGGGTAAGCTGGCGTGGAAAATCGTTGTATTTCCGCGTCCGAACGGCGGAAACTTTCTCCGTGCTTTCCATGGGAGACAGATTTCCCCCCGCACGCGATTTTCAAGCGGGCGCTTTTCGCTCAGTCTACGTACCCGGGGCTGGGGGCGCATCGGACATTTGGCGGACGAGCGGGCGCCGGCGGCTGCCGGAAACGTCGTCAGCGAGCGTCGTGGAAGATGATACCCAGCGTCAGCCGTTCACCCGACCGGACCTCGCCCACCCCGTGGCGGAAGTGGGTCCGCGACCAGCCTCGGGCACCGGCGATGGGGCGGCCGTCGTTGGGAAAGACGACCGCGTCGCCCAGCCCCAGGGTGATGACGTGCGGGAGGCTCTGCCGGCGCGGCCGCTGCTCGACCAGGACGAACTCGCCGCCGGTGAAAGCCGCCGGCGGGCTGAGCAGCACGGTCGCCTGGAGTGGAAAGGCGACCTCGCCGTAGCGGTCCTGGTGCAGCGCGTTGCGGTCGCCGGTCCGGTAGCGCAGCAGCAGCGGGGTCGGGCGGTTCTGACCGGCGGCGGCGCAGCGCGCGAGGAACTCGGCCAGCGTGGCCGGGTAGCGCTCGGCCTCGCCGAGCCGCTCGGCCCAGCTGTTCGCGACCGGCGCCAGCGCGGCATAGAGGTCGGTCCGCAGGCGCTCGACCTCGGGCGGCAGCGGCGCGGCAAAGTAGCGGTAGACGCCGCGGCCGAACCCGAGCGGCTCCATGTCGACGGTCTTGCGGAAGGCCCCCAGGTCGTCGAAGCGTGCGCGCAGCGCCGCGCAGGCGGCAGGGTCGAGCACGCCGGGCAGCACCGCGTAGCCGCGTTCGGTGAGGTCGGGCGGGAGGATCATGGACCGTAGCGTACCGCGTCCGGCCGCCGCCGGCGTTCCGCCCGTTGCGCGGGCGTCGCGGACTACGAGGTCAGCGACGGTTCACGGCTGCGGATCTCGTGGGCCCGCAGGCGGAAGGCGAAGGTCGCGCCGTGGGGGCCGTTGGCGATGAGGGCGAGCCCGCCGCCGGCCCGTTCCGCCGCGCGGCGCGCGATGGCCAGGCCCAGGCCCGAGCCTTCGATCTCGCCGCGATGCGGCATCGCGCGGAAGAATCGCTCGAAGACCGTCTCGGCGTGCTCGGGCGGGACGCCCGGACCGGCGTCGCGGATGGCGATCTCGATACTGGTCGCGTCGAGCGAGCGGGTCGCGATCGCGATCGGCGCCCCGGGCGCGTACTTGAGGGCGTTGTCGACCACGTTCGCCAGCGCTTCGTGCAGCTCGTCGCGGTCGCCCAGAATCGTCGCGTCGACGGCTAAGTCGAGATCGATCCGCACGTCCTGCGCCAGCACGCGGCGTGAGCCGACGACCTCGTCGATCAACGCGCACAGGGGAAACGGCTCCATCGGCCGCGCGTGTTGCGACTCCATCCGCGCCAAGAGGATCAGGTTGTCGATCAGCGCGCGCATCCGCCGTCCCTGGGCGTCGATGCTCGCGAACGCTTCGTTGGCGGTCGGCTCCTGCGGATCGACCTTGCGCTTGAGGACGTCGCAGAACCCCAGCACGATCGCCAGCGGCGTGCGCAGCTCGTGGCCGGCATCGGCGACGAATTGTCGCATCCGCGCCTCGGCCTGCGAACGCTCGGCGAACGCGGCGTCGACCTGCGCGGCGGCGCCGTTGTACGCCTGCGCCAGCTCGTCGAACTCGCTGCGGCCGGCGACCGCGATCGGCTCGGGCGTGAAGTCGCGCGCGGCGAACCGCCGCAGCGAACGCGTGACGTCGACCAAGGGACGCAGCACCTGCGAGGTGATGTAGCGCCCGACGACCCAGGCCATCACGCCGGCCAGAATCGTCACCAAAACAATCCCCGCCAACAGGCGCAGCGCGACTTGTGCGAGCCGGCCGGGATCGATGCTGATGATCATCTCGCCGCCGTCGAACGCGACGTGGTGGCCGCGGCCGCCGATCAGCGCTTGGAACGGCAGATACCGGCTTCCGGGGACCCGCCAACCGCCGGGACTTCCCGGGCCGCCCCCCGGACGCATCCCGCGCACCGGCAGCACGACACCGTTGACGAGCACCTGACCGCGGCGTGGCGGCCCAGGGAAGCGTGGCGGCCGATGCGCCAGCGCGACAATCGTGATCCCGGGGCGGCCATAGCGCTTGCTGAACACGCTCGCCGCATCGTCGAACCGCGCCTCGCGCAGTTCGGCCCGCACCCCGGCTTCGCTGGCCTGCGCCGCGATGCTGCCGGCGCTCTCGTCGAGGAGGCGTGCGTACAGCACCAGGCTCAGCACCGCGAACGCCAGCAGGATCAGCGCGGCGCCGACCGTCGCGGCACCGACGTACCAGGAGGTCAGCCGGCGCGAGAATGCCTGATACACGACGCCCGAGCGCTCAGTCCGCGCGCAGCGCGTAGCCGGCGCCGCGAATCGTACGGATCAGGCGCGTCGCACGGCCTTGGTCGATCTTCGAGCGCAGATACGAGACGTAGGTCTCGACGATCCCCGGCCGCACGTCGCGATCGCTCCCCCACACCAGATCCAGCAACTGCGCGCGCGAGAAGACGCGTTCGGGGTTGGTAACCAAGAGGTGCAGGAGCGACCACTCGCGCGAGGAGAGCTCGATGCGTTCGCCGGCCCGGCGCGCTTCACGGCGATCGACGTCGAGGACGAGATCGTGGTATGCCACCTCGGCGAACCGTTCGAGCCGCGGCCGGCGCAGCGCCGTCTCCAGCCGCGCGGCGAGCTCCGACATCGAGAACGGCTTGGCGAGATAATCGTCGGCGCCGGCCTGCAAGCTCGTCACCTTGTCGTCGACGTCGCTCTTCGCGCTGAGCATCAAAATCGGCGCCTCGGTGATGCGGCGCAGCTGCGGCACCAGCTCGATGCCGTCGATGTACGGCAACATCACGTCGAGCACGATCGCATCGGGCGCCCACTCGCGCACGGTGCGGATTCCGGTCGGCCCGTCAGCCGCCGTGCGCACCTCGAAGCCATACTCCGGTAAGCCCAGCTCCAGAAGCTTACGCAGATAGCGCTCGTCGTCGATCGCAAGAACGCGAGGTGGCATACCCTCAATCGTTGCCACACCGCGATTAACGAGGCCTGGGAAGCGTGCACCGGGCCAATTCTTAATTCTATCGTTGACAAGTGGGGCCGGCCCGGCTACGATACGGAGCGACCGCACTCGTTGCCCCCGAGGACGCCCGCTTCCCGATGCCCCGCGCTCCGTTTGCCGTCGCCTGCGCGACGGTCTGTCTTCTCGCATGCCGTCTGCCGGTTCTGGCCGCCGACGACAGCGTCATCACCGTGCCCGTGCTCAATCCGGCACCGGCCATGGAGGGGACGCTCGATCCCAGTTGGACCAAGGCCGCCCAGCTCTCGCTCGACCACGACTTCACGTACAAGCGTGCCCCCGCCGAAGCGACGCAGGTGTACGTCGGGCAGGACGGTGAGGCGCTCGACGTCGCGTTCGTCGTGACCCAAGCCGAGTCGATCCTCGACACGCAGGCCACCAACGGCACGAACGTCACCAGCGACGACTACGTGGTCGTCTATCTGTGGCCGCGCGGCACGCAGGGATTCGCGTACTCGTTCACCGCCAACCCGCGCGGCACGCGCTACCAGACCTCGAGCGAGAACAGCGCGTACACGCCGCAGTGGGTGGCGGTCGGACACCGCACCCCGACCGGCTACATCGTCACGATGCGTATCCCGCTGGCGGTGATCCGTAGCGGCGGCTCGACCAGCTGGAAGGCGCAGTTCGTGCGGGCAAACGTGGCGACCAACAGCCTGGCCGTGTGGACGACCTCGGACCGTCAGCAGAATGCGAACGACCCCGCTTTCGCCGGAACGCTGCTCGACGTCGGCGCCGGCTCGAAGCATTCGACGCGGCCGCAACCGCGCGCACAAATCTATGGGCTGGACGAGATCACGACGCCGGCCAACGGCGGTACGACAGCGCGCATCGGCGGCGACTTCTCGATCCCGATCACCCCGACCGCCTCGTTCTTCGGCACGCTGCACCCCGACTATTCGAACGTCGAGATCGATCAGCAGACGATCGCGCCCAACCCCTTCGCGTACCAATACCAAGAGGTGCGGCCCTTCTTCACCCAGGCCTCGAGCGCGTACAACAACATGTTCAACTGCACGAACTGCCCGACGCTGCTCTACACGCCGGCGATCCCGATCTTCCGCGAAGGTTACGCGGTCGAAGGGACGCAGGGACCGCTCACGTTCGCGGGGTTCGACGCGATCGGCGACGGCCGCGTCGATCAGTCGCAAGCGCTCGACTGGAACGTCGAGACCAAACAAATCAACGTCTCCGCCGACTATCAGCACACCTCGGTCGACACCTCCGACGGGCTGCACGACGAGGAGACGTCGTTCACGACCGGTTACCTCAACCAACCGACGCACCTGTTCGCGTACGCCAATGCGGCGATCGAGCGCGGAACCGACGTCCTCAATCCGTCCGCGGCCGACTACCTCGAATCGGGCGTCGGCTACGTCACCTCGACTGCGGCGGTCGTCGCCAATTACCAGCAGATCGGCGCCGACTTCAATCCGCCGGATGCGTTCGTCCAGCAGACCGGGATCACGGGCTATGAGTTCTTCGCCCGCAAGCAGATCAATTTCGCCGCCGGTGGT
>JBEKAU010000043.1:0-10047 GCA_050015755.1 Vulcanimicrobiaceae bacterium
GATCGAAGCGGGCGGCGTGGTGCGAGGGGTGCCCGGCGAGGTGTTTGATCACCGCTCCGGCGACGCACGCGTGCGGATGCTGCGAGACGTCGCCGCTCACGCCGTAGTTGCCGATCAGCGGATAGGTGAACGTCAGAATCTGGCCGGCGTAGGACGGGTCGGTGAGTGCCTCTTCGTAACCGGTCATCCCGGTGTAGAACACCGCCTCCCCGAGCGCCGTCCCGGTCGTGTTCAGACCCTCGCCGTCGAATCGCGTGCCGTCGGCCAGGAGCAGGGTCGCCTTCACGCGTGCGTCTCCACGAAACTCTCCCGCGGCAGAATCTGACCGTGTTCGTAGACGACCGCGCCCTCGACGATCGTCGCCAGCGCGCGGCGCGGCAGCGTCATCCCGTCGAAGGGCGTGTTCTTGCCCTTCGAGCGGAACAGCCGTGCGTCGACCGTCCACGGCCGATCGGCGAACACGGTGACGTCGCCGGCACTTCCCACGGCGAGGCTCCCGCCCGGCACGCCGAGGATACGAGCCGGATTGCTCGAGAGCAGCGCGATATACTTCGCCAGCGGCAGCTCGCGCAGCGCGAGCGCGTACGCGCCGACCGCGACCTCCAGGCCGCTGAAGCCGACCGGCGCGATCGAGAGCAGCTGCGCCTTCTCATCGGCACCGTGCGGTGCATGGTCGGTCGCGAAGACGTCGATCGTCCCGTCGAGCACGGCGGCGCGCAGCGCGTCGCGGTCGTGCGCGGCGCGCAGCGGCGGGTTCACCTTGGAATCGGCCCGGTAGTCGTCGAAACGATCGTCGAGGAAGACGAGGTGGTGCGGAGTCACCTCGCAGGTCACGCGGACGCCGCGTGTGCGCGCCCAGCGGATGAGGTCGAGCGAGGTCGCGGTCGAGACGTGCGCGATGTGCCAGCTCTTCTTCGTCTCCCCCGCGATGAGCAGATCGCGCGCGACGATGACGTCCTCCGCCAGCCCCGGCGAACCGTCCAGCCCCAGCCGCGCCGACGCGGCGCCCTCGTTCATCACGGCCTCGCCCTTGAGGTCGGGGTCCTCACAGTGCGAGATGAAGACGTGGCCGAGATCCCCGGCGTAGCGCGCGGCGTTGCGCAGTACGCGCGCGTCGCGCGGCGTCGCGCCGTCGTCGCTGAACGCGACGCAGCCGGCCGCCGCCAAGAGGTGATACGGCGCCAGCTCGTGGCCGGCACGCCCACGGGTGATCGCGCCGACCGGATAGACGCGTGCGAGGCCCGCCGCTTCGGCCCGCCGCGCGATCTCCGCGATCAGCGCCGCCGTGTCGAGCGCGGGTTCGGTGTTCGGCATGCACGCGACCGCGGTGAACCCGCCGGCCACCGCCGCCGCCGTACCGGTCGCGATCGTCTCCTTGTGCGTCTGCCCCGGCTCGCGCAAGTGGACGTGCATGTCGATGAAGCCCGGCGCGACGATCGCGTTGGACGCATCGACGATCCGCGCGTCCGTCCCGTCGAGGTGCTCGCCGATCTCCGCGATGAACCCGTTCTCGATCAGCACGTCGCGCTGCGCATCGAGCCCGAGCACCGGATCGACGACCCGCCCGCCCTTCACGAGGGTTCTCATTTGAACGGCGCTCCGCTGAACGGCGCTCCGCCCCAGGCTCCGCGCCCCCCACGCTGCGCGCGGGGCCCCCGGACGCGGCCTCGCACCAGACGTGGAGATAGGGCGCGATACTGCGGCGCTCGGCCTGCCAACATGCCGATCATGCCGCGACCGGTGCCCCGTTGACGAGCGTATCGAGGACGGCCATGCGGACGAAGACGCCGTTGTGGACCTGGGCGACGTAGCGCGAGCGTGGGTCGGCCAGCACGTCATCGGTCAGCTCGACGTCGCGGTTGTAGGGGCCTGGGTGCAGGATGACGGCATCGCTGCGCAGCGCGCGCAGCCGGGCGCGATTGAGCTGGTAGCGCTGGGTGTAATCGTCGAGCGTCGGCAAGAGGCCGCCGGCGATACGCTCGCGCTGGATGCGCAGCATCATCACCGCGTCGACGTGCGGGAGCACGGCGTCCAGGTCGCGCTCGATCCGCACGCCGTGGGCGCCGAAGCTGTGCGGCAAGAGCGTCGCCGGGCCGACCAGCACGACGTCGATGCCGAGCATGCGCATCCCGACGATGTTCGAACGCGCCACCCGCGAGTGCAGGATGTCGCCGACGATCGCGACCCGCAGGTTGGCGAAACGGCCGAACTCCTGGCGCAGCGTCATCAAATCGAGCAGTGCTTGTGTCGGGTGCGCATGGGTACCGTCGCCGGCGTTGATCACGTGCCCGTCGAACGCGTCGGCGAGCCGCCGCGCGAAGCCCGACTCCGTGTGCCGCACGACGATGACCCGCACCCCGATCCCGCGCAGCGTCAGCGCGGTGTCGGCGATCGTCTCGCCCTTCCCCAGGCTCGACGCGCCGGGCGCGAACGAGATGACGTCGGCGCCGACCCGCTGTTCGGCCAGCGTGAACGAGGTTGCCGTGCGCGTCGAGGCTTCGAAGAACAGGTTGAGGACCGGGACGCCGGCGAGCAAGTCGCGCGGCGGCAGCGCGTCGCGGAAGGCGACCGCGCGGTCGAGGACGGCGACGAGCTCTTGTGGGCCGAGGTCGTCGACGTCGAGGAGGTTACGCGGGGGCATCGTCGGCCGAGAGCGTCACCTGGTCGTTCGCGGCTTGCTGCGCCGCGAGGACGACGTCGATGTGCTCGCGCCGGCTGGTCGGGATCGTCTTGCCGACATAATCGGGTTGGATCGGCAGCTCGCGCAAGCCGCGGTCGATCAGGACGGCGAGGCGAATGGCACACGGCCGCCCCAGGTCGGTGACGGCGTCGAGCGCCGCCCGAACCGTGCGCCCCGTATAGAGGACGTCGTCGACCAGCACGACCGTCTGGCCGGTGATCGCGCTGCGAATCTCCGACTCGGGCAGCTCGCGGGCAACGTCGTCGTCGCGGTAGAGGTTGACGTTGAGGAAGCCCAGCTGCGGGACGGTGCCGCGGATCTCGCCGACCTTGGCGGCCAACCGGCGGGCAAGGGCCTCACCGCCGCGCCGGATCCCGATCAAGAGGAGCCCGCTCTGCGCGTCCTCGGGCTCAACGATCTGGTGGGCCATACGCGCGATCGCCCGCTCGATCTCGTCGGGCGACATGAGCACGCGTCGCCGGGCGGCGGTCTGCATCACGCCTGGCTTCGTCGTCCGGCACGGCCTTCGCCTTCGTCCCATCCGGCCCCGATCGCCCGGCGGAAGCGCCTAGCGAACGACGGCGCCGCTCTCGGTGGCAGTCTGGATCCAGAGGTCGTGATACGCCGGACCCTCGGGCCCGTTCTTGAGGGTGTTGGCGCCAAAGGTGGTCAGGTTGTCCGTCAAGGTAATGTTCGCGCCGAAGAGACCGTTGTAGCGGACCCACGGCGTGGCCTCGTCGATGAAGACGAGCGAGTTTGCCGTCCGCCACAGCGGACCGTCGTCCGTCACGTCGTCGGCGAACGAGCTGTCGGTCGGGAACGACGACCCCACCGCCTGGCGGCTCGCGTGCGAATGCCAGGACGAATAGACCGGGAACGGTTTCACCGCGCCCAGTGCACGCGCGGGAAACGAAAACGGACCGCCGGTAAACCGGGTTTCGTTGCCGTGCGCTTCCATCGTCACGTCGACGAGTTCCACCGTGTTCACCGTCGGCTGAATCCGGATTTTCGCGGTGACGCGCTCCCAGTCGCCGATGTGCGCCTCGTAGCCCGTGTTGTCGGCCAGCGGCGGCGCGTCCCATTGGCGAGCGATGCTCGACACCAAGTCGCCGTTGTACGGATAGAAGAAATAGTAGGTGAGAAAATAGAATTCGCCGCGCTGCGAGATACGGCAATAGCAGGGAGCCGTGCACTGGCCGCCTTGGAGCGGCAAACCGTGCAGCGTCTCGACCTGATAGCGGGAGAACGGCGAGGGATGTACCGCCCACGGTCCGTCGTCGTACACCGGTGTCGTCCCCGGCGCCGCTTCGAGCGGCCAGAGCGAGAGTTCGTCGGTCTCGCCGGATGAGCCGAACTGCGTCCCGGATGCCAGCGTCGCAAGTTGCTGGGCCGTCAACGGCCCTTTTTGCACGAGCGTGAGGTCCGAGGGAAGCGTGAAGCGCCGTCCGACGTCGTTGTAGCGCATGCGCACGTGACCGCGCACCAACGAGGCGCGATTCAGAAACCATTCGACCGACGAGGGTCGGTACGCGTCGCGCGAGTGCAGCCGCACTTCGGGCGCGAGTTTGAGGGCAACGAGCGCGGCAAACTTCTCGTCGAGGCCGTCGCGCTGGTCCACGTTTGCCACGCCGACGAAGCCGCAGTTAAACGGTAGGCGCGGTGGTGGCGCCGCACCGGCGGGCTTGTCCAACAGACGGCGTGGCGGATCGGTCGAGAAGTCGTATGCGGCCAACCGATCATCGCTCGCCAACGAGAGGGACGGCAACTCGCCAACATACGCGCCGTAGAACACCTGCATCGCCAAGAACTGGCAGTCCGCGCCGACGACGTCCTTGCCGCGCAGCAGCTCACGGCCATCCACGTGGATGCCGAGAAAGAGATCCTTGCTGCTCGAGACTTCTGCACCGCGCACGGTGAGGGCCTTGGCATCGCCGACGGTGACGTCCCACTGAATGTCGTTCTCGCGCCACGCCTTCGTCAACGAGATCCGGAAGTAGCCGGGGAAATCAACGGAACCGTTCTGCGGCGTGAGCACATCGCTGGTCGACATCGTTAGCCGGCTCTGGTTGATGGGATCGATGTCGGGCGAGAGTTCTTGCAAAATCACGATCCCGACTTTGCGGCCCTGCACGCACAGCCCGAGGCTTCCGCCCTTCGCGAAGAAGAGCCCGGGCCGTGCCGTGGGCGGCGCGACGAAACGGACGAGCAGGCTCATCGTCCACGGCGGCCGGGTCCAAAACGCGCCCGCGTTCTCGAGGTACGCGAATCCGCTCGGCGTGACGTGCAGCACCTTGGACCCGTTCACCCCCGCGAAGGCGCGCGGGAGCGGCGGCAAGACGCCTTGCGCGTCGGCCCCGCCGCGGAGGGAGAGTCCGGCGGCGGCAGTCAATCCCGCCGACGCACCGAGCTTCAAGATCGATTTGCGCGTAAACACCCGACGCTACCTGGGCCGTGCGTGCGCGCGTCTCCTGCAAGCTGGCGTGCGGTTGTGAACTATCCGCGCAGGATCGCGCAGGTCGTGGTGCCGACGGCCAGCAGACGGCGCTCGCCGTCGTACAGCTTCGCCTCGGCAACGGCCGTCGAGCGTCCGACGTGGAGTGCGGTGCCCTCGCAGCGGACCGTCCCCGTCTCCTTGGTCATGCCGCGGATGAAACGCACTTGCACGTCGCTGGTCGTGTAGCCGACTCCGGCCGGCAGCAGCGTGTGGATCGAGCAGCCCAGCGCCGAATCCATGATCGTCAGGGCGAAGCCCCCGTGGACGCTGCCGATCGGGTTGTAGTGCTCCTCGCCGGGATCGCCCTCGAAGACCGCGTGACCCTCGTCGACCTCAGCCAACCGGATGTTCATCAGCACCGCGATCGGCGGCGGCGCGGCGGCGCCGCTGACCAGCAGACGCAGGGCGTCGATCCCGGCACTCGTGCGCACCAGCTCGAGTGAAGCCGCCGGGTCTTCCCAACGGACGATGCGTTCGCGAGTCGCTTGCATGACGCAAGGAACCTACCCTCGTCCCGTCGATACTTCCTGCTGACAAGGAGACACCGATGGCTCGCCGCCGCAGCTTCGAAGACATGAACTGTTCGATCGCGCGCTCGCTCGAGGTGGTCGGCGAGTGGTGGACGCTCTTGATCGTGCGCGAGGCGTTCCGCGGCGTCCACCGCTTCGACGACTTCGCTGCGCGCTTGGGCATCGCATCGAACGTCTTGACGGCGCGCTTACGCAAACTGGTCGAGCACGGCGTGTTCGAGGAACGCGCCTATCAGGAGCGGCCCGTGCGCGTCGAGTATCGGCTCACGGCGAAGGGGCGCGATCTCTTCCCGGTGATCCTCACCTTGCTGCAATGGGGTGATCGCTGGTATGCGCCCGACGGACCGCCCGTCGTGCTCGAGCACGCCGCGTGTGACCACCGCACGCGCGCGCTCTTGGTCTGCGACCACTGCGGCGAACGGCTCGACCCGCGCCACACGCGCGCCGTCCCGGGTCGCGGCGCGTCCGAAGCGTCGCCGAGCCTGGCGCGCGCCTAGGCGGCTCGCATCTGCGTGCCGCGCGCCGGCGCCGGGGCGAGCGTCGTCGGACGCACGTCGTCCAACCGCATCACGGTCCCCTCGCCGAGCAGGCCGGCACGTCGGCCGTAGGCCGCGATCGTTTCGCGGCGGTGCCCGGTCTCGGCCTCGATGCGGCGCAGGGTCTTGCCCTCGCGCAGCAGCGCGAGGATGCGTTCCCGCTGCGCGTCCGTCAGCGTGTTCATGACCGGCGTTTCGCGGCGCGCGTGCGAGCGTCCCGGTGCACGGTGGCCGCTTTTGGAGGCTGGCCGTTTTTGCCCCGCCGACCGTATCGGACCGGTGCGGCCGCACGTATACTGCGCCCATGAGCCTGATCCCGATCGTCGTCGAGCAAACCGCGCGCGGCGAACGTTCCTACGACATCTACTCGCGCCTCTTGCAAGAGCGCATCGTGTTCGTCACCGGACCGATCGACGACGCGATGGCCAACATCGTCATCGCGCAGTTGCTCTTCCTCGAGCGTGCCGATCCCGAGCGCGACATCGACCTGTACATCAACAGCCCGGGGGGCAGCGTGAGCGCGACGTTCGCGATGTACGATACGATGCAGCTCATCAAACCCGCCGTCGCGACGATCTGCGCCGGCTTCGCTGCGTCCGGCGCATCGATCATGCTGACCGGAGGCGCGCCAGGCAAACGGATGGCGCTGCCGTATTCCAAGATCCTGATCCATCAGCCGTGGGTCGGCCAAATCGGCGGCCAGGCGACGGACATCGAAATCCACGCCCGCGACCTGGTCGCCACCCGCCTGCAGATCGCCGAACTCTACGAACGAACGACCGGCAAGCCGCTCGAGCAGATCCAACGCGACATGGAGCGCGACTTCTACATGACCGCCGAGGAAGCGAAGGCCTACGGCCTGATCGACACCGTGCTCACCGGCGAGACCCGTAACGCGACGTCGGACAACAGCGCGTCGCCGTAGGCGACCGCGTCGGCCGGCGCCTGCGCGATGACCGCGATGAGGCCCGCCACCCGGCCGTCGAAGTCCTCGACGGTCATCGGAAGCGCCGCCGCCTGCGCGATCGCGTGGCGTTCGCTCAGCCAATGCTGTTCGTTGTACGCGAAGAGCACCATCGCCATCGACTCGGCGGCACGGAACAGCGCGCCGGCGACGAAGGCGAGATCGTGCTGCTCGATCCCGCGTCGCGCCAGCGTGAGCGAGAACTGCGCGTCCCACAGGAACCGCCCGATCAGCTCCTTGCGCAGCGCCGGCGGATACGCGGCCATCCGGGCCTGGAGGCGCGCGACCGTGTCGTACGGGTCGTGCAGCGCGCGAGCGAGTGCGATCTCGGCCGCGTAGAGCGTGTTGACGACGCCGAACGGCATCCCGGTTTGGAACTCGATGGAGATCCGCCCCGCGAGCGCGTCGTCGATCGCGACCTCGATGCGCCGCACGTCGCGGTAGAGCACGTCCACCGGCTCGCCGGCGACGGTGAGCATCCCACCACCATCGGCATACTGCGTCCACGAGTGGGGCGAGGCCAGCAGCAGCTCGCGGCCCTCATCGTCGAGCCGGCGCGCCGCCTCGTTGAGCGCCGGGACGTCGAGCGGGACCGCCGGATCGTAGAGGACCAGAAAATCGTAATCGGCGTTAGGCGCGTGCCGATTGCAGCCGCGCGAACCGCCCAGGACGATCGCCTCCACGCCGGCCACCGGCGCGAACGCGGCCACGACGTCGGCCAGACGGAACTGCGCGGCCTTCATCACGGCATCACTTCATCGTCGGGAAGTGGAACTCGGCGCCGGCGCGGATCCCGGTCGGCCAGCGCATCGTCGTCGTCTTGAGGTGGGTGTAGAAATGAACACCCTCGTTGCCGTGGACGTAGGTGTCGCCGAACAGCGAGCGCTTCCAGCCGCCAAAGCTGTGGAACGCGACCGGCACCGGGATCGGGACGTTGATCCCGACCATGCCGGCCTTGACGTTGGAATCGAAGTGACGCGCGGTGTCACCGTCGCGGGTGAAAATCGAGACGCCGTTGCCGAACTCGTGATCGTTGATGAGCTGCAGCGCCTCGTCGTACGTGGCGGCGCGCACGAGCGAGAGCACGGGCCCGAAGATCTCTTCTTTGTAGACGCGCATCTCGGGGGTGACGCGGTCGAGCAGCGTCGCACCGAAGAAGAAACCGTCGGCCGGCAGATCGGCGGCGCGGCCGTCGACGGCGATCGTCGCGCCTTCCTCGGTGGCGAGATCGACGAAGCCGCGCACGCGATCGCGGTGCACGCCGGTGACGAGCGGCCCCATCTCGACGCCAGGCTCGAGCCCGGGGCCGACGGAGAGCGCCGCGATCTTCTCCTTCAGCCGCGCGACGAGCGCATCGGCGGTCGGCTCACCGACCGCGACGGCAACCGAGATCGCCATGCAGCGTTCGCCGGCCGAGCCGTACGCGGCGCCCATCAGCGCGTCGACGGCCTGGTCGAGATCGGCGTCGGGCATGACGACCAGGTGATTCTTCGCCCCACCCAGCGCCTGCACGCGCTTGCCGGTCGCCGCCGCCCGCGTGTAGACGTGCTGCGCGATCGGCGTCGAGCCGACGAAGCTGACCGCGTCGATGCCGGGGTGCTCGAGGATCGCGTTGACCGCATCCTTGTCACCGTTGACGACGTTGAACACGCCGGCCGGCAAGCCCGACTCAGCGAGCATCGTCGCCAGCTCGAGCGCGAGCGAGGGATCCTTCTCGCTCGGCTTCATGACGAACGTGTTGCCGCACGCGATCGCGACCGGAAACATCCACATCGGCACCATCGCCGGGAAGTTGAACGGCGAAATCCCCGCGCACACGCCCAGCGGCTGGCGCACGGCCTTGACGTCGATGCCGCGGCCGACGTTCTCGCTGTACTCGCCCTTGAGCAAGGTCGGGATGCCGCAGGCGAACTCGACGAATTCGAGCCCGCGGGTCACTTCACCGCGCGCGTCATCCAATGTCTTGCCGTGTTCGCTGGTGATCAGGCGCGCCAGCTTGTCGGCATCGGCGCGAATCCGCTCGCGGAAGGCGAACATGACCGCCGCGCGACGCGGCGAGGGCGTCTGCGACCAGTCGGCAAACGCACGCCGGGCTGCCGCGACCGCCGCATCGACCTCGGCGCCGGTCGCGAACGCGACGCGCTTGGTGATCTCGCCGGTCGCCGGATCGTAGACGTCGCCGAACCGCCCGGACGTGCCCGCGACTTCCGAGCCGTTGATGTAATGGCCGAGCTCGCGCACCGCGATTTGCATGTCTACCTCCGTTGCGTGCCGCCCGCGGCGGCCTGATATGCTACATCTTTGACGACGGCGCGCGCCGAGCGAATCTGCTCGCGCATCAGCTCGCCCGCCGCCGTCTCCCGCGCGGCGATCGCCTGAGCGATCTTCTCCGCTTGTTCGAACGAACGCTGCATACGCCCCGCTCGCGTCATCGCGATACGGCGCAGCCGCCGCACCGGGCCGAGCAAGCTGCGGTGCAAGGCCTCGAGCGTCGCGTTGCCGGCCAGGCGGACGAGCAGCGCATAGAAGGCGTCGAGCTGCTCGACGTACGCGTGCGGGTCGCCGTGGGCGACGGCCGCGCGCATCCGCTCAACCTGTTCGTCGATCTGCGCCAGCCCGACCGGCGTCACCCGGTCGACGACCAGCTGCGTGGCGAGGACTTCGAGCGCCTCGCGCACCGCGTAGATCTCGTCGACGTCGGTCTCCGTCACCGTGCGCACGAAGGCGCCCAGGCGCGGCACGCTGGTGACCAGGCCTTCGCGTTCGAGAACCGTGAGTGCCTCACGCACCGGCGTGCGGCTGATGCCCAGCCGCCGCGCCAGTTCCGCCTCGGAGAGGCGCGC
>JBEKAU010000044.1:0-10013 GCA_050015755.1 Vulcanimicrobiaceae bacterium
CGCGTCCACCGCGGCGCGCACCCGCGCATCGGCGCGCTCGACGTGCTGCCGTTCGTGCCGCTCGCGGACGCCACGGTCGAGGAGGCGGTGACGCTCGCGCACCGCGCGGCGGCGCGCATCTGGCGCGAGCTGGGCGTCCCGGCGTATCTCTACGGCGCGGCCGCGAGCGCACCGCACCGCACGCAGCTCGCCGACGTGCGGCGCGGTGAGTTCGAAGGACTCGCCGAGCGCGTAGCGCGCGATCCGGCGTGGCGCTTCGATTACGGCGACGCCGCCCACGGCAGCGCCGGCGCGATCGCCGTCGGAGCGCGACCGTTCCTGATCGCGTTCAACGTCGAACTGGCAACGGGCGACCTCTCGCTTGCTCGCGACATCGCACGCCGCTTGCGCGCCAGCGGCGGCGGATTGCGCACCCTCAAGTGCCTCGGGCTGCGCTTGAGCGCCGACCATGTCCAAGTCTCGTGTAACCTCACCGACGTCGATGCAGTCCCGCTGTATCGCGTCACCGAGTTGGTGCGCCGCGCGGCGGCCCGCGCGGGCGTCGCGGTGGTGCGCAGTGAGCTGATCGGCCTCATGCCGCGCCGCGCGCTGGTGCGCACTGCACGCGCATACGCCGCTATCCGGGAAGACGCGTCCGACGGAAGCGCACCCGCAAGATAGTATCTTGCTGACCTCTCACGCGTGTGCTATGCCTTGAGCGTCGCCGGCATCGCGCCGCGCGTCTTTGCCGTTCTCGGAGGGCACCCGTTTGGCTGAAGAATCTGGACTCTCACGGAAGACGTTCGTCCTGCTCGGCTCGGGTGCCGTCGTGGCGATCGCCGGCGCCGACGCGACCGCGGCGAGCGCCGCTCCCGTCGGCGCACCGCAAACGATCGCGGCCACGACGCCCGCGCATCCGAAACCCACGCCGCTGCCGCCGCTGACGACACTCCCGGAAGCCTACAGCTACTTCACGCAGCCAGAACGTGCGTTCGTTGAAGCGGCGGTCGAACGGCTCATCCCGACCGATGCCGCCGGACCGGGTGGGCGTGAAGCCGGCGTCGCCTACTTCATCGATCAGCAGCTCGACGGCCAATTCGGCTACGCCGCGAAGATGTACATGCAAGGGCCGTGGCTGCCGGCACTCCCGACGCAGGGATACCAGTTGCCGCTCACGCCGCGCGACGTCTACCGTTTGGGAATCGCTGGCGTCAACGCGTACTGCCAAAAGCAGTACGGCGGCAAGACCTTCGACGCGCTCGCGGCGAGCGATCAGGACACCGTACTGACCGGGCTCGACCAGGCGACGATTACGCTCGACGCCGTCCCGGCCAAGACGTTCTTCGAGATGCTCTACGCCAACACGGTCGAGGGGTTCTTTTCCGATCCGATGTACGGCGGCAACCGCGACAAGATCGGCTGGAAGCTGGTCGGCTTCCCGGGCGCGGCCGCCTCGTACGCGAACTACATCGAGAAACACAACGTCGCGTACACGGTCGCGCCGGTCAGCATCGCCGATCTGCAGCACGCCGAAGAAACCGCGCTGAGCCAAGGGATGGATGAGATGGAAGTCCACACCGTGCTCGCACGCAAAGCGCTGGGGGGCCGCTGAGATGGCAACGCTTCCCAGCGTCGACGCGGTGATGGTCGGCTTCGGTTGGACAGGCGCGATCATCGCGAACGAGCTCGCCAAGACCGGCCTCAAGGTGGTCGGCCTCGAGCGCGGCTCGTTCCGCAACACCTATCCCGACTTCGCCGTGCCGGGCGTGCACGACGAGCTCGCCTACGCGCTGCGGTACAAGCTCTTCCAAGACGCATCGCAAGAGACGCTGACCGCACGCAACGATCGCTCGCAGACGGCACTTCCGGTGCGCCAATTCGGCTCGTTCTTGCCGGGTGATGGCCTGGGCGGTGCCGGCGTGCACTGGAACGGCGTCACCTGGCGTTTCTTGCCGTGGGATTTCGAGACGCGTAGTCGCTCGATCGCGCGGTACGGCGCGGGGATCCTCGGTGAGGACTGCACCTCGCAGGACTGGGGCATCACCTACGATCAGCTCGAGCCCTATTACGACCGCTTTGAGTACCTGGCCGGGATCTCCGGCAAAGCCGGCAACATCAAAGGGCAAATCCAGCCCGGCGGCAACCCGTTCGAAGGTGCACGGTCGCGCGAGTACCCGAGCCCGCCGCAGAAGACGAGCTACGCGATGGCGGTGTTCGGCAAGGCCGCCAGCGATTTAGGCTACCACCCGTTCCCGCAGCCGTCCGCCAACTCATCGCAGTTCTACACCAACCCCGAAGGCGTGCACCTGGGCGCGTGCGTCTATTGCGGCTACTGCGAGCGCTTCGCGTGCGAGATGAGTGCCAAGGCCAGCATGCAGACGACGTTGCTGCCCAAGCTCTCGGCGATGCCGAACTTCGAGCTGCGCACCAATTCCAAGGTGCTCAAGATCAACCTCGATAGCAGCGGCAAGAAGGCCGTCAGCGTCACCTACCTCGACTCGCAAGGTCGCGAGCAGATCCAACCGGCCAACATGATCTTCGTGACCGCCTGGGCGCTCAACAACGTGCGTCTGCTGCTGCTCTCGGGGATCGGCAAACCCTACGATCCGGTCGCCAACACGGGCGTCGTCGGGCGGAACTACGCCTACCAGGTCAACACCGGCGGCTACTTCTTCTTCGATCAGGGCAAGGTCTTCAACATGTTCATGGGGTCGGGCGCGCTCGGCACCGTGTTCGACGACTTCAACGGCGATAATTTCGATCACACGCCGTACGGCTTCATCGGCGGTGCCGACGTCAACCAAAACTCCAATCATGCCCGTCCGGTCGAGTGGCATCCCACCCCGCCGGGGACGCCGCGCTGGGGCGCCACGTGGAAGAGCACGATCGCGCACTACTACAACCGCGCCTTCAACGTGAACGCGCAAGGCGGCGTGCAATCGTATCGCGGCAACTACCTCGACCTCGACCCGACCTATCGTGACAAATACGGCCAGCCGCTCTTGCGGATGACGTTCGACTGGGGGCCGCACGAGCACAAGCAGTCGGCGTTCATGGTGGGCATCCATCAGAAGATGGGCAAAGCCGCCGGTGCGAGCACCGTGGCCGCGGCCGCACTGCCCGCGCACTGGGACACCGTGCCGTACCAGAGCACGCACAACACCGGTGGCGCGATCATGGGCAGCGACCCGCACACGAGCGTGACCAATATCTACGGTCAGACCTGGGACGTCTCCAACGTCTTCGTCACCGGGTCCAGCTCGTTTCCCCAGAACGCGGGCTACAACCCGACCGGCACGGTCGGCGCGCTCGCCTATCACACCGTCGATGCGGTGATCAACAAATACGTGAAGAGCCCGGGGCCGCTGGTCTGACGGTCACCTCAGCCGGCGCGTAGGCCGGCGATCACGACGTCGAGCATACGGTGCAGGTCGGCCTCACGGTCGGCCTGTCCGTATGCGGCGACGAGTTTGGGGTGGGTGAACGCCGACATCGCGTCGATCAGCGTCTGCACGATCGCGGCGACGTCGCCGTCACGCACGGCATCGGCGGCGATCGCCTCGCGCACCAACCCGTCGAGTGCGGCGTGCATGACCGCCAGGTGCGCGACGATGAACGGCTTGGCCGCCTCCGAGGCAGCATCGAAGGCGCGATAGAGCTCGGGCTCGGCGCGCACGCGGTCGCGCTTGGCGCGGTGGACCACCAGGAACAGCTCACGCACCCGATCGAGCGGCGGCCGGCTGGTGTCGGCAGCGATCCGTTCTATCGTGGCGTCCACCCCGGCCAGCCAACGCGCCGAGACGGCGTCGAGCAAGGCCGCCTTGTCGGGGAAGTGCTTGTAGAGCACGACGTGGCTGACGCCCAGCTCGCGCGCGACGTCAACCAGCCGGACCCGATCGAAGCCGTCCTTGCGCATGCGGTCGGCCGCGAAGGCGACCGCTCGGTCACGGATCTGCGCGGCGGTCAGCCCGGTCCTCGGCATCGTCTCTCTGTTCGCGTCGCTCGCTTGACATCGCTTTAATTACAGTTTACAGTTTTTGTATCTTGTAGTCAATGCATCGAGAGTGCGAGGGGATATCATGGCAACGAAGATCGCCGTCATCACGGGAGCCAGCCGAGGGCTCGGCAAGAGCATGGCACTGCACCTGGCCGCTCGCGGGGTCGGCATCGTCGGTACCTACCGCGCCAACCGTGAGGAGGCCGGCAAGGTCGCTGCCGAGATCCGCGCCCGCGGCGCGCATGCCGCGATGCTGCCGCTCGACGTCACGCACACGGCGAACCTCGATCGGTTTGTGGCCGAGTTGCCGCCGGTGCTCGAGGCCGAATTCGGCCGCCGCGACATCGACTTTCTCGTCAACAACGCGGGGATCGGGCTGCACGCGAACTTCGTCGATACGACCGAGGCGCAGTTCGACGAGATCGTCGCGGTCAACCTCAAAGCGCCGTTCTTCCTCACCCAGAAGCTGCTGCCGCTCATCGTCGACGGCGGGCGGATCCTCAACGTTTCGAGCGGCCTGGCTCGCTTCACGATCCCCGGCATCGGCGCGTACGCGGCGACAAAGGGCGCGATCGAAGTCCTCACCCGTTATCAGGCCAAGGAACTCGGCGCGCGCGGCATTCGCGTGAACGTCATCGCGCCGGGCGCGATCGCGACGGATTTCAGCGGCGGCGTCGTGCGCGACAACGCCGACATGAACCGCATGGTCGCCTCATCGATCCCGCTCGGCCGCGTCGGCGAAGCCGATGATGTCGGTGGCGCCGTCGCCCTGCTCCTCTCCGACGACGCCGCTTGGATCAACGGCACACGCATCGAAGTCTCCGGCGGCCAGAGCCTCTAGCGCCATCCCGTGAGTCGCCCTAGCCGTTTGCCTGTCCGGAGGCGGCTACGACGAGGTCGGCGATGGCCTGCGGATGACTGACCAGCGAGAGGTGGCCCGTATCGACTTCGATCGTCTGCGCCTTCATGCGCGCGGCCATGAAGCGTTCGAGGTCCGGGTTGATGGTGCGATCCTGCTTCGAGACGGCATACCACGATGGCTTGGAGCGCCAGGCCGCCACTGTGGTCTTTGCCGTCGTGGTCAGGGTCGCGGCATACGGCTGTTGCACGGCGTACAACTCGCGTGCCCTCGCCGGGTCGACTCCGTTGGCGAAGTTGGTCAGGAACGCGGGCTCCGTGAGTTGCGAAAAGCCATCCGAGGTGACGATGCCGGCACTCGCCGGAGGGGTCGGGAACTTTGCGGCGAGCGCGGCGTAGTCTTCGCCGGCGTCCGGGGCGCGGGCCGCCACGTACACGAGTGCCGACACGTTCGGATCGACACCGGCTTCGCACGCGATCATCCCGGAGTACGAATGCGCGACGAGCACGGTCGGCCCGTCTTGGGCCGTCAGCGCCCGTCGTGCCGTCGCGACATCGTCCTCGAACGATCGCAGCGGATTCTGCACCGACGTCATGCGGAAGCCTCGGGGCTGCAGGAGATTGATTACGTCAGACCAGCACGATCCGTCGGCGAAGAGACCGTGCACGAAGACGATATTTCGAGCGCTCACGGCAGCGCGAGCCTCCTTCGGGATGCCGAGGAACGACATCGCAGCTCCGGCAACGAGCCCGCTCGAGAACGTTCGGCGACTGACGTGCTGCGGAGTCCTCATAATCGGCTAGAATAGCAGGTTGCGTGGCGCGGGAGGCATCCGATTTTGCGCCATTTCTGGGTCAGGCGAGCGGGTGGTTGAAAGCGCGCTCTGTCTTGTGCCGCCCCAGCTACGTGGTACATTCGAGGACGCCAGACCCCATGATCGCTTCATCTTCGCATAGTTCGAGCGAAGTAGCGCTCGAATAAGCGTTCCACGGGCATAGACTTGCTTATGTCGCGATGGAACGGAACGCGCGCTGCAGCGGCGGCTATCGCGATCGGTATGATGACGGCGTGTGGGGCGAACGGCGCCGCGACCATGCCCTCGCCAGCGCGGAGCGCCGCACCGGACGCGACGAAGACCCGCCTGCTCATCACCATTCCCCACGCAGCGAGCGGAACGGCGAGCGCCACGCGCCGACCCGCGTACCTCTCGTCCTCCACGCAGAGCGCGACGCTCAACGTCACACCGCAGGGCAGCACGACGTCGATCGGTGGGTTTCCGCAGACCGACAATCTGACGCCCACCTCGGCCGGCTGCACCTCGACCCTCGCGAACACGGAGTGTGTCCTTCAGCTCTCGGTGCCGCCGGGCAGCTACGATCTCACGCTGACGACGTACGACCAGATCGGCGGCCTCGGAAACGCCCTCTCGGCCGCGCAAAGCGTTCCCTTCACGGTCGCGGAGGGACAGGCCAACACCGTGTCGCTCTCGCTCGGCGGCGTCCCGGCCTCCGCGCTGATCGTCTCGACCGCCCTCGCATTTGCCGGCTCGACGGCGACCGGCTTCTCGATGACGACCGGGACGCCAGCGTCGGCCCTCGTGTTCGCGGTTGACGCCGACGGCAACATCATCGTCGGCCCGGGCGCGCCGACCGTCACCCTGACCAGCAGCGCTCCCGCACAGCTCACCGTGACCGAGCCGACGGCGAGCACGCCCAACGTCGTCGGTCTCATGTCGCACGCGCTCACCACGCCGATCACACTGACCGCGACCGTAACGCCGATCGCGACCAGCGGTGCCAGTACCGTCACGACGACCGCCGCCGTCACGCCCACGCCGCTCTCTGTCTTCGTCCTCGATGATAATTCATCGCCGGACGCAGTCCTCGAGTACAATGCCTCCGGCAACAGCGTGAGCTCGAACGGATTTCCCAACGCCGTGTCTCCCGGCGCCATGGCGTACGACACGGGAAATGGCCTCTTCTACCTGGCGAACGGCAACGGCACGAACCAGGTCCTCGTGTATACCACCAGCGGCTCGCAGCAGACGGTCAGCGGGAGTTTCGGCGGCTTGACCAACCCCGTCGGCATCGCGTATGACAGCGCCAACGGCCTGCTCTACGTGGTCAATCAAAACACCTCGGTCGTTGCCTTCGATCAACAAGGTAACACGAAGACGCTCAGCGGCGCCGCGTTCGCGGGCGCCGGGACGCCGTACAGCATCACCTACGATCCGGACGACGGCTTCCTCTACGTCACGAGCTACGACGCGAGTACCGTCACCGCGTACGACGCGAGCGGCAACCAGCAATCGCTCGCGGGGGGCGCATTCAGCGGCCTCGAACAACCGACCGGGATCGCGTACGACGTGAGCAACAAACATCTCTACGTGACGAGCGAGACGAACGGCAAAGTGCTCGCCTACGATGCGCAAGGGAACGCGCAGAGCCTCAGCGGCACTTTCGCCAACCTGAACGACCCGTTCGCGATCGCGTTCGACCCGCTCAGCGGCTTCCTCTACGTCGCGAACCTCGGCAGCAGCGCGGTCACCGCGTACGACCAGAACGGGGACTTCCAGTCGCTGGCCGGCACGTTCTCCGGGACGTCGTTCCCGCTCGGCGTCACCGTCGCGCCGTAGCGCGGGACCGAAGCTCCGCGGGACGTGGGTGGGTTGTGCGGTCCGACATGACCACCGCAACCGAACGCCGCACGCGCCGCATCGGCCGTTGGCTCCCCATCCTCGTCGCATCGAGCGCCCTCGTCGCGCTCTCGGTGCATCCCGCGCAGGCCACCGTCATCGACGATTGGGCCAGCGTGAAAGTACCGCCGCCGCCCACCGTGCAGTCGGTCACCGTCGACCCCGCCACGACGGCGCTGCTTCTGCTCGACTTCGTGAAGCAGACCTGCAGCGGACCGCGCTGCATCGCTGTCGTCCCCGCCGTCACATCGATGCTGCAGGCCGCGCGCGCCCATCACGTCATGGTGGTCTACAGCATCACGCTCGCCTCGACGCTCGCGGACATCGTGCCGCCACTGGCCCCGCTCCCCGGTGACCCGTCCGTCCAAGGCACCCCCGACAAGTTCCTCAACACCGACCTCCAGCAGATCCTGACCAGCCACGGCATCAGGACGGTCATCGTCGCCGGCGTGGCCGCAAACGGCGCCGTCCTCTATACGGCAAGCCACGCAGCGCAAACAGGCTTCGACGTCATCGTCCCGGTCGACGCCGCCCCGGCGGAGACGCCGTATGCGGAGCAGCTCACAGCTTGGAACCTCGCCAACGCGCCCCGCATTTCGGCGCGCGTGAAACTCACGACGACAGAGCTGATCCAGTTCTAGCGCACCATCAGGCGGCAGGCGAAGCGGTTCGGCAATACGTTGCCGGGCCCGCTTGCGCTTCGTTCCCTTCGGGAGTGTCGCCCGGTGATTGGCCCAGTCACCGCAGTTGGGCCGGCGTCGCCTAACGGCCGACTTGGTTGACCCGTCAATGCCTCTGCAGCCTTCGCTGCCCAGGTCCCGTGGCTCGTTGAAGGTGTCTGAGACCCAACAAGCCCATGACCTTCCGTAACGGCCCGCGTAGCTATCTCAGGCTGGGGCAGCGCATATGCAAGTGCCAAGTGGCGACCGCGTCGGCAGACAATCACGTGCTAAAGACTGAGTGGTACCGGGTGTGTTGACTTTTGACGACATCTCCAAACTCCCGAGCGGTGCTCGCTTCGTTCGAGCAGACCTTCATATTCATTCGACCGCGTCAACAGAGGACGTAACTCCTGGCTCAGGGATGACGCCCACTGCGATAATTGATGACGCCATAAACCGCGGTATCGCAGTCATTTCGATAACAGACCACAATACAATCGCCTCCCTTCAAGAAGCCATCGAGTACGCCGCCAACTTTAGCGATAGGCTTCTTTTCGTACCCGGCATAGAGCTGTCGTGCAACGAAGGGCATCTACTCGTATATTTTGACGCGTCAGAATATACCAGCATTGAACGCTTCTTCCATTCACTTCAGATCGTGCACGACAATCACGGCTCGCACGTAGCATCCAGTATGGTCGAGGTGATACGCATTGCGTCCAAACACGGCGGCATATGCGTCGCAGCTCACATCGATACGAAAACCGGCTTCGAAATACGCGTTCCGGGATATCCCTCCTCAAAGAAAGATCTGTTACTAGAGCCCGGCCTTCGGGGGCTTGAGTTTCGTAACGCGGCTAACGCGATATGGTACTCGAGCGACGATCCTTCGACGGACTCATCAGCGAACGAGCGCCGGCAGTTGGTTCGCGAACGCCTCAGCAAGCTAGGGTCGGGGAGTGCACTTGCTCGATTGCACAATTCTGACGCACACGAACTCGCGCAGCTTACGGGGGGCAGAGCTCTGACGCGCATAAAGGTCTCCACCCTCTCTTTCGACTCCTTCAGAGCGGCGTTCGCCGACCCCGAGGCTCGGATACGAATCGACGAACTTGTGCCACCCAATGTGCCCTATATCATCGGACTCTCGATTGGTGGAGGCTTCTTAGACGACACCTCGGTTCACTTCGCAAGCAACTTGAATGTTTTCTTCGGAGGCCGAGGGACCGGGAAGTCAACAGCGATTCAGTCGATTGCATTCGCACTTGGCCGTGATAACTCCGAAACAATAAATCAGCGCTTCCAAGCCGTAAGCGTATATTGCGAAGACGCCAACGGGACGCAGTACAGGTTCGACCGAACCGCAGGAGGCGACGTGTTCGGGCGAATCAGGAAAGCCGGAGCCGTCACGCCCATAGCGCCCGAAAGCTTCCCAATCGAGTACTATGGGCAGGGTGAGCTAGGCGAGGTCGCGGAGGCGTCGCTCACCGATCCATCCGCGCTCCAGACATTTCTGGATCGACATATCGACTTCGAGGGATTGCTTGAAGCGCAATCCGAGCTTGAAGAATCCGGCCGCGAGATCGCGCTCCAACTTGCGCCGGCAATGGCGACGCAGGCAAAGCGTCCAGAGCTCAGCAAACAGCTCGAAGAATTGGAAGCGCGGCTCAGAGCGAGCGAAGATTCGAAAATAAAAGGTGTCGCGGCATTCCAAAACCGCTTGACTGCTGAGCGGACCCTCAAGAGTTCTTATGAAGAGCTTTCGAGTCAATACCGGCGTGGGATCACGTTGCGGAACTTAGTCCGCGAGCCCAAGGAGCT
>JBEKAU010000045.1:0-9839 GCA_050015755.1 Vulcanimicrobiaceae bacterium
ATCGCCAGCGGGACGGCGAGCAGGATGATCAGCGGATCGAGGAAGCTCTCATATTGCGCGGCGAGCACCAGGAACACCATGAAGATGCCCAGGCCGAAGATCAGCGCGGCGGCGCTGCCGCCTTCGATCTGGTCGAGCGAGAGGCCGGTCCAAGCGAAGCTGGTGCCCGCCGGGAGATGCGCCTTCGCTTCGTTCTGCATCGCGGTGATCGCGGCGCCGGAGCTCACGCCGGGTTTGGGTTGGCCGTCGACTTCGATCGAGCGGAAGAGGTTGTAGTGGGTGATCTGGGGCGGCGCCTGTTGCCGCTCGACGGTGACCAGTGTGCTCAGCGGGACCATCGCGCCGTTGGGCGCGTGGACGTAGGCGCGCGAGAGGTCGCCCGGCGTCGCGCGGTACGGCGCGTCGGCTTGGACGTAGACGCGGTACGAGCGGTTGAGGTAGTCGAAGTCGTTGACGTACTCGGAGCCGAAATACGCCTCGAGCGTGCCGAACACGTCGGCGATCGGGATCTGCAGCGCTTGGATCTTGTTGCGATCGACTTGCAGGTGCAAGCGCGGCGAGTCGGTGCGGAAGGTGGTGAAGACCGTCGAGAGGTCGGGGTCGGCGTTGGCCGCGCCCAGCATCCCGTAGGTCGCGCCGGTCAATTGCGGCAACGGGACGTTGGCCGTGTCGAGGACCTCGAATTGGAATCCGCCGAAATTGCCGATGCCTTGGATCGCGGGCGGGTTGAAGACGTACGCGGTGCCGCCGGGAACGCCGAACAGCAGCGGCTGCAGCCGCGCGACCAGCGCGGAGTAGGTGTGCTGCGGGCCGACGCGTTCGCTCCACGGGCGCAGCGGCAAGAAGATCAGCGAGTGGTTCGGGGCCGGGCCGAAGAAGTTGAAGCCGTCGATTTGGAACGTGCCTTCGACCTCGGGCGCGTTGGTTTCGATCAGCCGTGCGATGTGGTCGGCGAACGCCTCGTCGCCGACGAGCGAGGTGCCTTCGGGCGTCTGCAGCATGACGACCAGATAGCCTTGGTCCTCGTCGGGGATGAAGCCGGTCGGCGTCGTCGCGAAGGTGACGCCGGTCAGCACCAGCAGCGCGCAGAACGCGCCCAGCACGACGAAGCGCAGGCCGACGATGCGCGCCAGCGCCGCGCGATAGAAGCTGCGGACTGCTTCGATCGCGGTGTTGATCGGGCGCAGGAACGGCGGCGTCGGGCCGATCGGGCGCGAGAGCAGATACGCCGAGAGGGTCGGCGTGAGCGTCAGCGCGACGAACAGCGAGATCGTGATCGAGCAGGCGATGGTGAGCGCGAACTGCTTGTAGAGCAGGCCCGTCGAGCCCGGGAAGAACGCGACCGGGACGAACACCGCCAAGAGCACGAGCGAGGTCGCCAGGACCGCGCCGGTGATCTCGCGCATCGCGGCCTCGGCGCCTTCGTACGCGTTCATCTTGCGTTCCTGGACGAAGCGCGCGATATTCTCGATGACGACGATCGCGTCGTCGACGACCAGACCGGTCGCGAGCGTCAGCCCGAAGAGCGTGAGCGTGTTGATCGAGAATCCCAGCAGCTTCATCAGCGCGAAGGTGCCGATGAGGGAGATCGGGATCGTCGCCAGCGGGATCAGCGTCATCCGCCAATTCTGCAAGAACAGCCAGATGACGAGCACGACCAGCAGGATCGCGATGAACAGGGTGAGGGTGACTTCTTTGATCGACTCGGTGACGAACAACGTGGGGTCGAACGGGATCACGTAGTGGACGCCGGGCGGGAACGTCTTTTCGAGCTCCGCCAGCTCGGCGCGGACGGCTTGCGCGGTCTGGAGCGCGTTCGCGTCGGGGAGTTGGGTGACGCCCATCCCGATCGCGGTCTGGCCTTTCCAGTGCGTCGAGGACGAATAATCGGCGGCGCCGAGTTCGACCCGGCCCACGTCGCGCACGCGGGTCGCGCCGCCGTCGGGGTTCGATTTGAGGACGATGTCGGCGAATTGCGTCGGGTCGGAGAGGCGGCCGCTCGCGCTCAGGCCGATCTGATACGCCTGACCGGGTGTGCTCGGCGCGGCGCCGATCGCGCCCGCCGCGACCTGCACGTTCTGGTTGGTCAGCGCGGTGACGACGTCGGTCGCGGTCAGGTTGTTCGCGGCCAGCTTGCGCGGGTCGAGCCACAGCCGCATCGCGTAGGTGCGCTCGCCGAAGACCTGCACTTGGCCGACGCCCTGGATGCGCTTGATCGCGTCGACGACCTGGACGTCGGTGAAGTTGCTCAGCCACTGGTAGTCGTACTGCGGGTTGTTCGAGACCATCCCGATGCCCAGGATGTACGCCGCGCTGCTCTTCTGGACGACGATGCCGGTGCGCTGAACCTCTGCGGGGAGCGCACCGCTGGCGCTGAGCACGGCGTTCTGCACGTCGGCTTGCGCGACGTCGAGGTTCTTGCCCAGGTCGAAGGTGACCGTGATCGTCACCGACCCGTCGGAGTTGCTCGACGAGGAGATGTAGCGCAGGCCGGGGACGCCGTTGATCGCCTCTTCGAGCGGCGTCGTGACCTCGGCTTCGACGTCTTCCGCGTCGGCACCGAGATCTTGCGCGGTGACGGTGACGACCGGCGGCGCGATCTTCGGATACTCGGAGATCGGCAGGGTCGGGATGGCGACGAGCCCGGCCGTCAAGACGATGAGTGAGCAGACCGTCGCAAAGATCGGACGGCGCAAGAAGAAGCGAATCACGGTGCGACCTCGGCGGCGAGTGCGGTACGAAGGGTGAGGCGCGCGCGGCGCAGGCGGGTGCGGATCGTGCTGTGCGGGATGCCGTCGATGGCGGCGATCTCGCGGGTGGTCAGGCCGTCGAGGTCGTGCAGGACGACCGCGCGGCGTTGCTCGGGCGGGAGCGCGTCGATCGCCGCGTGCACGGCGTGCGCACGCTCGTCGTCGAGCACGGACGTGGAGGCGGCGGCCGCAGGCGGCGGTTCTGGCAGCGCCACGGTGCGCGCGGTGCGCGAGACCATGTCGAGCGCGACCCGCGAGACGATCCGCATGAACCACGGCTCGGGCGGGGCGCCGTCGCGCAGGGTCGCGCGAAAGCGCAGCGCTCGGGCGGCCGCTTCCTGAAAGGCGTCCTCGGCGTCGTCGCGGCCGTGCACCACCCGCAGCGCGCGCCGCATCGCGACGGCCCGCAGGGCGGGGTCGGCCAAAAAGGTCAGCTCGGCGGTCGCCACAAGCGGTCCGTCGTCCAGATAGTCAGCATCACTGACGGTCAGAAACTCTGATGGTCAGGGCTGGGTTGCGTTGAGTGGGGAAAATTCTCCGGACAGGGAAGACGCTACGCAATGGGGCACCGGCAGGTCGAGCCGACAATCGAAGAAAGCTGCATCGCAGAGGGCTATTCCGGCGCGCTGATCGCGTGCCCGGATTTCGTTCTCTCGACGTTGGCGATGTCGATCAATCAGCTCGTCGAGCAGGCGATCGAACCACTCGGCCTGCAGGTGCGCACCTACCGGCTCTTACGGATGTTGATCGTCGACGGCCGGCAACGCCAGAGCGCCATCGGCGCCGCGCTGGGGACGGATCGCACCACGGTCGTCGGCTTGATCGACGAGCTCGAGGCGGCCGGTGCCGTCAAGCGCGAGCGCGATCCGAACGACCGGCGTTCCTACGACGTCGTGCTGACCGCGAAGGGGAAGCGGCTCGCGACGACTGCGATCGGGCGCGTCTCGGCGGCCGAAGCGGCGATGTTCGGGCCGCTCTCGACCGGTGAGAAGCGCGACTTGCAGACGCTCGCGACGCGGCTGCTCGCCGAGCGCGGCCCGATCGCGGATCGCGCGCGCGACGAGTACCTCGCGCCGCGTCGCCGCGGCCGCGCCGTTACTTGAGGATGTGCACGTGCAGGAAGCGCACCGGTGGGCTGAGCAGCTCGCCGTTCGCGCTTCCCTCGTGGATCTTGCGCACGACGTCCATGCCGCGCACGACGTGGCCGAAGACGGCGTAGCCGGGCGCGAGCGGTCCGTCGCCGTCGAGGAAGCGCGCGTCGCCGAGGTCGACGAAGAACTCGGTGGTCGCCGAGTTGGGATCGTTGGTGCGTGCCATCGCGACCGCCCCGTCGTCGTTGTGGAGTCCGGTCTTGGTGGTCGGTTCCAACGTGATCGGCGTGACGCCCGGATCGCCGCTCGGGCCGACGCCGCCTTGAATCACCTCGAAGGACGCGGCCTCACGGTGCTTGTCGACGGTGCGATAGATGCTCCCGTTCGCATAGCGTCCGCGCATGACGTTGTGCAGGAAGTTCGACGCGGTGATCGGCGCGTGCGCGGTGTCGACCCGGATCACGAACGTTCCGGCGGTCGTGTCGAACGCGACGTCGACCGGTTTGGCGGTGGCGACCGCGGCCGCCAAGAGTGCTGCTGCGAACATCACCAGATCTGGCACCGGTCCTTGCGCACCATCGGCGAGGTCGCGGCGCACGTGAACGCGGCCGCGAACTCGGGCATGTTGGAGAGGGTCCCGATCACGCGCAGGCGATCGTTGGGGTGCGGGTCGACGACGGCCAGCTGACGGATGAGGTCGTCGGTCTGGAGACCGCGCCAGACCTGTGCGTAGGCGAGGAAGAAGCGCTGCGCCGGCGTGAAGCCCTCGATCTTCTTATTGGCCTTGTACTCGGCGGTGTGGGTGAAGGCGCGGAACGCGATCGTCGTGCCGCCCAGGTCGGCGATCGCTTCGCCTTGCACCAGGCGGCCGTTCTCGTGCACGCCGGCGATCGGCGAGAGCCCGTTGAACTGATCGACGACGCACTGCGCGCGCTTGTCGAAGTTGGCGGCGTCGGTCGTCGTCCACCAGTCGGTCAGGTTGCCGAACTTGTCGTATTGACGGCCCTGGTCATCGAAGCCGTGCGTCATCTCATGCCCGATGACCGCGCCGATCGCGCCGTAGTTGACCGCGTCGTCCGCGGCGGCGTCGAAGAACGGCGGCTGCAGGATACCGGCCGGGAAGACGATCTCGTTGTTGGGCGGATCGTAGTACGCGTTGACGGTCGGCGGCGTCATGCCCCACTGCCAGCGCTCCGTCGGCTTGTCGATGCGCGCCATGTCGCGCGCGTGGTTCCAGCCGCGGACGTCGGCCACGATCGCCGCGTACGTCGCTCCGCCGGGGATCTGCAGCGTCGAGAAGTCCTCCCACCGGTTGGGGTAGCCGATCTTCTTGGTGAACGCGTTGAGCTTCTCGACGGCCTTGGCCTTCGTCGGGGCGCTCATCCAGTCGAGCGTGCCGATGTCCGAGCGCAGGACGCTCTGCAGGTTGTCGACCATCCGCAGCGCGCGGGCCTTGGCGGACGCCGGGAAGTCGGCGGCGACGTAGGCTTTCCCCAGCGGCGTTCCGAGCGAACGGTCCGCGGCCTGCGTGCAGCGCTGCCAGCGCGGCAACTGTTCCTTGATGCCGGCGAGCACGGTCGAGTGGAAGCCGAAGCTCGCGTCGACGAATCGCTTCGGCAAGGTGCTCGCAAACGTGTCGACCAGGTGGAAGCGCAGGTAGGCCTTCCAGGTCGAGAGCGGCGTCTTGACGATCTGCGCATCGTAGCCGGTCACGTAGGTCGGGACGTTGACGTCGAGGCTGGCGAACGCCGGCGCGTCCTGCGCCGCGAAGAACGCCTTCCAGTCGATGTGCGGTGCGATCCCAGGCAGGTCGGCGACGGCCATCGGATGGTAGGTAGCCTTGGGATCGCGCAGGTCGGCGCGGCTCGGCGTGGCCGTTGCGATCGCGGTTTCGAGGGCGACGATCGCGTCAGCATCGGCGCTCGCGGCGGCTTGGTCTTCGCCCAAGTTCTGCAGTTGCGAGGCGACGTAGTCGTGATACGCACTGCGGATCTTCGCGACGCGCGCGTCGTCTTTGAGGTAGTAATCGCGATCCGGCAGCCCGAGGCCGCCGATGCCGACCGAGGCGATCGTCGCGGCAGAGTTCTTGGTGTCCGTTTCGGAGCTGAAGTCCAGCCCGTCGCCGACGGCCGCGACCTGCAGGCGGCCGATCTCGCCGACCAGGCTCGTCGTGTCGCTGACGGCCGCGATCGCGGCCAGCATCGGGTCGATCGGTGCCGTTCCGGCCTGCTCGATCGCGGCTTCGTCCATGCACGCACGGTAGAACGTGCCGAGCTTCTGCACGTCGCTGCCGGGCGCGGCGGTGGTGTCCTTCGCGTCGGCCTCGAGGATGGTGTGCAGCGCCTCGCGGTTGTGTTGCTGGAGCTCGTCGAAGCTGCCCCAACTGGCGTGTCCGGGCGGGATCGTGTGGCTCTTCGTCCAGCCGCCGGTCGCGAACTGATAAAAGTCGTCGCAGGCCTTGCAGCTCCGGTCGAGGTTGGCGAGGTCGATGCCGGCGGCGCCGGCGGCGCGGGCCGAGTGCAGGGGCAGGGTGGTCGCGAGGAGCGCGACCAGCGCCAGGGCGCCGAGGGCGCGGAGAGCAAGACGGATCGGGTGCACGCAGATCTCCGTAAGAACTAGTTCCTGGCCCGCTTCACGCCCCGGCGAGCTCCCGCCTCCCGGGCCGCCAGTCATTCGCGCGCGCACGCCGAACCTTTTCATACGTGCGAGGGTTCACTGCGCGTGGTGCGGAATGGGCGCGATTCGTCCGGCGCGGGTGTGATGTAATGGTAGCCTGCGACCTTCCCAAGGTTGATGCGCGGGTTCGATTCCCGCCACCCGCTCCAAACGCTCCGGGCGACGTAGCCAAGTGGTAAGGCAGAGCTCTGCAAAAGCTCCACCCCCAGTTCGATTCTGGGCGTCGCCTCCAATCGTTCTGTTGGTGGTCGTTTTCATCGCGGTCGCCATCGCCGGGCCGTGGATCGGTCACAACCAGCTCGACGCCGCCTCCAATGCCGAGGTGCGGCTGAGCACCGCCCGCAGTGACCTCGACCAGCTCGTGCAGATGCAGCTCGGCGAGGAAACCGGGCTGCGCGGCTACGTCACAACCCGCGATCCGCAGTTCCTGGCCGCCGACCGGCCGCCGAGCCATGAGTTCGACTTGCTCGCCACCGATCTGGAGACGCGGTTGAACCGCGAGGGCGTCCCCGACGCGACCTCGCGCCTGGACGACCTGCGCGCCGCGCACGACGCGTGGGAGAGCGACGTCGCGCTTCCTTTGATCCACGACCCCGGCGCGGGCGACGCCTATCGGCGCGAAGCGCACGGGAAGGCGCTCACCGACCAGCTCACCGGCGACGCCGAGCGGCTGGATGCCGAGTTGCTGCACGCGAGCGCGGCCCTCCAAGACACGATGCGCCGGCGCATCCATTCGACGGTCGCGATCAGCGACGGCATCGTGACCCTCTTTGCGATCGTGGCGTTTTGGTACGCGCTCGCGCGCTCGTCGGTGCAAGTGCGTCTCGACCGCGAGCGCGCGCTGGTCGACGCGCTCCAGCGGACCCTGCGCGTCCCCAGCCGCCAACTCCCGCTCATGCAGCTCGGCTCCGCCTACGCATCGGCGACGCGCGAGGCGCTGGTCGGCGGCGATCTGCTCGATGCCTGGCCGGCCGGTCCCGAGAACGGCTGGATCCTGCTCGCCGATGTGAGCGGCAAGGGGATCACCTCCGCCCGTCAGGCGGCGTTCGCGCAGTACGCGGTGCGCGCGTTGGCGGCGGAGGCCGACGACCCGGCCGACGTCGTCGCCCGCTTCAACCGGCTGTTCCTGGCCACGTTCGACGACCCGGGCATCTTCGTCGTGCTGTTCCTGGGCACGTTCGACGCCCGCACCCGGACGCTGCGCTATACGAACGCCGGCCATGCCACCGCGTACGTGCGCCGCGGCACGAGCGTCGAACCGCTGCCGCCGACGGGCCCGATCGTCGGGCTCGACGTGGGGCAGACCTACACGACCGCGACCTTGGAACTGGGCGTCGGCGACCTCGTGTTGCTGGCGACCGATGGCCTGAGCGAAGCGCGCGACCCCGCCGGCAACCTGCTGGGCGAGGACCGCATCGTGGCGCTGCTGCGCGACGGACCGTCGGATCCGCAAGCGCTGTGCGACCTGCTCGTCGCCTCGGCCGACGATTTCAGCGGCGGCGTCCAGGACGATCTGGCCATCGTGGCCCTGCGCGTCGTCGCCGACCAGGAAGGGCCCACCGCCTTCCGGCAGCTCGGCCCGTTCGGCCAGCTCTCCGCGCAATCCTGAGCTCGAAGACCGCGTCGGGCCCGCGGCGAAGAGCGCTGGATCGTGTTGGCCCGCCGGATCATCCCTTGCCTGGACATCAAAGACGGTCGTGTCGTCAAAGGCGTGAAGTTCGTCGACCTGGTTGACGCCGGCGACCCGGTCGCGCTCGCCCGGCGCTATGAAGAGGAAGGTGCCGACGAGTTGGTCTTCCTCGACATTACCGCGACCGTCGAAGGCCGGCAGGCGACGCTCGCCGTCGTGCGCGCGGTCGCCCACGAGCTGACGATCCCATTCGCGGTCGGCGGCGGCGTGCGGACCGTCGAAGACGTCAACGCGCTGCTGCGCGCGGGCTGCGACAAGGTCAGCATCAATTCGGCGGCCGTGCGCGAGCCCGAGCTGATCCGTGCGGCGTCCGAGCGGTTCGGCGCGCAGTGCGTGGTCGTCGCGATCGACGCGCAGCGCAGCGCCGCGACGCCCTCGGGTTTCGAAGTCGTCGTCGACGGTGGGCGCACCCCGACCGGCCGCGACGCGGTCGCCTGGGCCGCCGATTGCGAGCGGCTCGGTGCCGGCGAGCTGCTGGTCACCTCGATCGATGCCGACGGGACGCGCGACGGATACGACCTCGCGCTCACCCGCGCGATCCGCGACGCCTGCAACCTGCCGGTGATCGCCTCGGGTGGTGCCGGCGCGATCGACGATTTCGTCGCCGTCTTCCGTGAAGCCGATGCCGACGCGGCGCTCGCGGCCTCGCTCTTCCATTACGCCGAACTCGAAATCGTGACGCTGAAGGATGCGCTGGCCGACGCCGGCGTGGTGGTTCGCCGCGAGCCGGTGCGCGTATGAAAAGCGTGCTGCCCGACATCACCTGGAACGCCGAGGGGCTGGCGCCGGTCGTGATCGCCGACGCAATGACCGGTGCCGTACTGACGCTCGCGTACGCCAACCGCGAGGCGCTCGAACGTACGCTCGCGACCGGCTCGACGTGGCTGTTCAGCCGCTCGCGCAACGCGCTCTGGAACAAAGGCGAGACGTCGGGCAACACCCAGCGCGTCGTCTCGGTCTCGGTCGATTGCGACGCCGACGCGCTGCTCTACCGGGTCATCCCGAACGGTCCCGCCTGCCACACCGGCGCAGTCTCGTGTTTCGCGACGACGATACCGCTCCCGGGTGCTGACGACGTGCCGGCCGGTGCGGCGTTCGCCGGGGCAATGGCGGCGCTCGCGCAGACCATCGCGGAACGCAAAGCGGACCCGCCGGAAGGCTCGTACACCGCCAAGTTGTTCGCCGGCGGCGTCGATCGCATCGGCAAGAAGATCGGCGAGGAGGCGACCGAGGTCGTCATCGCGGCGAAGAACGCCGATCGCGGTGAGCTGGTGTGGGAGACGGCCGATCTGCTCTACCACACGCTGGTGCTGCTGGCGGAGCGCGGCGTCGCACTCGACGAGGTGGGGGCGGAACTATCGCGACGCGCCCGGCCGGCGGAGTCGTAGGGCTCGCCGGCGTCGGCCCCGAGACCGCGGCGAAACTCGCCGAGGTCGGCGTCCGCACGCCCGACGAACTGCTGGCCTACATACCGCGCGCCTAGCGCGATTGGCGCGAGCCGATCCCGATCGCGCAGCTGCCCGAAGGTGAAGCGATCGTCGTCGGTCGCGTCTCGCAGGTGAAGGAGCGCCCCGGGCGATTTCCGCTGGTAACCGTTGCCCTCGCCGACGAGAGCGGCGTCGTGCAAGCGAA
>JBEKAU010000046.1:0-9749 GCA_050015755.1 Vulcanimicrobiaceae bacterium
CATTACGGGTGCAGTCGTCAGTGCGCAAGGCGCCGGCGGCTACACCCAGGCCCAGGCGTCCGCGGGCGCCACGGTCTACGCGAGCCGCTGTGGCGTCTGCCACGGTACGAACTTGCAAGGCGGCGCGGGTCCGACGTTGACGGGATCGGCGTTCAAGACGTCGATCAACGCGTCGTACAAGACGGCCGGCGAGCTGCTCGATTTCATCAGCAAGCAGATGCCGGCCGACGCGCCCGGCACGCTCAGCGCCGAGCAGTACGCCAACGTCACCGCGTATCTCATCTCGCAGAACGGCTATGCCGCGGGTTCGACGGCATTGACCGCGGCCAACGCCGGCAGCGTGAAACTCGCCGGCGCGACGACGACGGCCGCTGCCGCGCCGGCACCGAAGGTCGAGATCGTCCGCGGCGCGGCGCCGATCACCAAGACCTTCTCGTCGATCGGCGGCAACGTCGCGATCACCGACAGTATGATCGCGGGCGGTTGGAGCAGTCCGCAAGATTGGCTGGTCAACGGCCGCACGTGGGACAACGACCGCTATTCGCCGCTCGCGCAGATCACGACGGCCAACGTCGGATCGCTCACGCCGGTCGCGATCGTGCAGACCGGCTTCACGGCCAGCTTCGAGACGACGCCGGTCGTCGTCCACGGCGTCATGTACATCTCGACGCCGGTCGTCAACAACCAGATGAAGATCCTGGCCGTCAACGCCACCAACGGCGCGCGGTACTGGGAGACGACCTACACCCTCACCCCGTTCAAGATCTGCTGCGGCCCGGTCAACCGCGGTGTGACGGTCGCCTATGGCAACGTCTACTTCCTGACCCTCGACGACCGGCTCGTCGCGCTCGACGCGCGGACCGGTGCGCTCAAGTGGCGCGTGCAAGTCGCGGATCCGTCGGTCGGCTACTCGGAGACGATGACGCCGCAAGTCTACGACGGCATGATCCTGATCGGCAGCGCCGGCGGTGAGTGGGCGATCCGCGGCTTCGACGCCGCGTACAACGCGCGCACCGGCAAGCAAATCTGGCGCTGGAACTCGACCGACCCGCACACCTTCGCCGGCAACTCGTACGAGAGCGGCGGCGGGATGAACTGGACGACGCCGGCCCTCGATCCCAAGCTTGGCCTGCTGATCTTCAGCACCGGCAACCCGAACCCCGACCTCTACGGCAACGAGCGCAAGGGCGACAACCTCTACACCGACTCGATCGTCGCGCTCAACGTCCACACCGGCAAACTCAAGTGGTACTACCAAGAAGTCAAGCACGACGTGTGGGACTACGACGCGGTCAGCCCGGTCGTGCTGTTCGACGTGCACAAGGGCGGACGCACGATTCCGGCCGCCGGTGAAGCCGGCAAGGTCGGCTGGTTCTTCATCGTCGACCGCCGCACGGGTAAGCTGATCACGCGCTCGCAGAACTACGTCGCGATGACGAAGAACATGTTCTCGCAGCCGACCAAGAAGGGCGTCGTGATGCTGCCGGGCGCGAACGGTGGCGCCGAATGGTCGCCGCCGGCGTACTCGCCGCAGACGCACGAGGTCTACGTGCTCGCGATGGACCAGCTGATGAACTTCCAGACGGAACCGGCCGTCAACACGCCGGGTCAGCTGCGCCTGGGCAGCGCGTTCACCAACGTCGCGGCGGGCGGCATTCAAGACGGCCGTCTGGTGGCGATCAACGTCGACACCGGCAAGGTCGACTGGACCCTCATGACGGCGCAACCGCTGATCGGCGGCGCGCTCGCGACCGCCGGCGGCCTCGTCTTCTACGGCGAGGGCAACGGCATGTTCGACGCGGTCAACGCCCGCACGGGTAAAGTCGTGTGGCACTACGGCCTGGGTGCCGGCGTCAACGCGCCGCCGGTGACCTACTCGGTGAACGGCAAGCAATACATCGCCGTCGCCGCCGGCGGCAACTTCCAGCTCAACTACCCCTTGGGCGACGCGGTCGCGATCTTCGCGCTGAAATAGGCGAAGCGGGGTTATTCGGCGACGGCCACCGGTGCGGTTTGCACGGTGGCCGGTCGCCGTAAAAACAGCACCAAACCAACCGCCAGTGCGCAGACAGGGATCAGTGCGAAGATCGCGTCGGCGAAGCCGGCGTTGGTGGCCTGTTGCTGCACCAGACGCGCCAGGATGGCCAGGGCGTACGGCAGGCCGGCCTGCTCGCGGAGCGCGGGATTCGCGGCTGTCGCCGCCGAGCGCAGCACGTCGGCGTGAAAGTACGTGCGGCGATCGAAGATCGTCACCAGCATCGTGCTCGCGATCGACGCGCCGAGCTGGAACGAGAGGCTGATGAACGAGCTGGCCTTGGGGGCATCGATCGGCCGCACGCCGCCGATCACACCGACCAACAGCGGGACCAGCAGCATCGACTGGCCGACACCACTGATCAGCAGCGCCGGCGCAAACGTGCCGAACGCACTGCCGGTCGTCATGCGCAGCGCGACCAGCGCGAAACTGAGCCCGCTGATCGCCGCGCCCATCACGAGCAGCACGCGCACGTCGACGCGGGTCGCAAAGCGGGCGACCAGGGGCGTGCAGCACAGGACCGGGATGGCGCGCATCAGCATCAGCAGGCCGCTGAGCATCGCGGTGAAGCCGAGGATCCCTTGGGTGTACTGCGGCAGCATCACGGTCGGGCCGAACACGACGCCGCCGAGCAGGATCGCGCTGCCGACACCGACGGCGACGTTGCGGTAGCGGAACACCCGCACGTCGACGATCGGCGTTTTCGTCCCCCAGAGTTCCCAGGCGACGAAGGCCAGCAGCCCGACGATGCAGGCGGCGGTGAAGAAGACGATCCGGCCGTCGCCGAACCAGTCGTTGCGCTCGCCCTCGTCGAGCACGTATTGCATCGAGCCCAGCCCGACGATCAGCAGGCCCAGACCGACACCGTCGAACGGCAACCGCCGCGGGGCGGCCGGATTGCGCAGCGTGCTCAGGATGATGAGCGCCGCGAGCGCACCCGGCAGGACGTTGATCTCGAAGATCCACTGCCAGGAGAAATTGTCGGTCAGCGCTCCGCCCAGGGTCGGTCCCAGCGCCGGTCCGAGCGTGAGCGCGAGCGCGAACAGCGCTGAGCTGGCGCCGATCTTCTCCGGCGGCAGCGTCTCGCGCAAGATGATCTGCGACGTCGCGATCAGCCCGCCGCCGAATGCGCCCTGGACGATGCGGTAGAAGACCAAGAGGGGCAGCGTACCGGCCGTGCCGCACAGGAGCGAGGCCACGGTGAAGCCGATGATCGAGGTCGCGTAGTACTGGCGGCGTCCCCAGCGCTGCATGAGGAACGGCGCCAGCGGGATCGCGACGACGTTCGAGATGATGTACCCGGTGACGATCCAGGTGCCGTCATCGATCGAGGCGCCGATGTTCCCCTCGATGGTCGGCAGGGCGACGTTCACGATCGTCGAGTCCAGGGTCTGCAAGAGCGCCGCGAGCATGACCCCGAGGATGATCAGCGTCCGGCGCCGGCCGTACTCGACGACCGGGACGGCATCCATTCCGTGCATTCTCAAGTTATATGATATACGTCATGAATACGTCAATGATGAGGACCGTCATGAAACTGCGGCGAATCGAGGACCGATGAAGGTCAGTCGCCAGCAGGCCCAGGCCAACCATGAGGCGATCGTCGCGGCCGCGGGGGCGCTGTTCCGCGAGCGCGGCTTCGAGGGCGTGGGCCTGGCCGAGATCATGCAGCAGGCGGGCCTCACGCACGGGGGCTTCTACGGCCACTTCGCCTCGAAGGACGAATTGGCGGCCGCCGCCGCCGAGCAGGCGATCGCCTCGAAGCGTACGGCGTGGGCGCGGCTGCTCGAGGGCACCGTCCGCCGGCCCTTGGCGCGCTTCGCCGAGCTCTACCTCTCGAAGAAGCACGTCGCCGACGCCGCCAACGGCTGCGCCTTCGCAGCACTGGCCGGCGAGGCGGCGCGGCAGCCCCCTGCCGTGCGGGCGGTCTTCGCTCAGGGGATGCGCGACTACGTCGCGATGCTCGAACCCATCATGCCTGCCCGCACGGCGAAGGCACGCCGCCGCGAGGCGATTGCGATGCTGTGCGGGCTGGTCGGTGCGCTCACGCTCGCGCGCGCCGTCGACGATCCCGTGCTGGCCGACGAGGTGCTCGCCACGGCGATCGCCGGCTTCACGCCGTCCTAGCGGCCGGGCGCCGCCTGGGCGTCGCGCCGCATCCGATGGGAATACCCCGGGTCGATCCACGTTCGACTTCGGAGGAACCACCCATGGCGACGACCCGCAGCACCAGCACCGTCAAAGAAGACATTCCGGCGACCGGCGATGCGATCGCGATCCTGATGCACGATCACGCGCAGGTCAAACCGCTCCTGCTGCAGTTGCCCGACGCCGGGCCGGGCACGCGCAAGGCGCTGCTCGACGAGATCGTCGCGGCGCTCACGGTCCACAACGCGACCGAAGAAAACCTCATCTACCCCGCGATTCGCGAGATCGCCGATCGCGCGCAGCACGCCGGACAACTCTACCATCAGCAGGACGAAGCCAAAGTCCTGATCTGGGAGCTGAGCAATCTGCTCGACGACGACGCCGAGTTCAAACCCAAGGCTGAGACGTTGCGCGATGCGATTCTGGCGCACGTGCACCAGGAAGAAGAGCACGAGTTTCCGCACCTGCGCGAGGCGGCCGGCACCGAGATGAAGCAGATCACGGCCGAGGTCCGCAAGTTCCGCCGCGAGTTCCGCTTCAATCCCGTGGGCTAGCGCGCTCGCGATTGCGGCGCACGACGGCGTCGACACGGTCACCATAGGTGCGGTCTTCCGGTGCGAGCGGCGTCACCGGGGTGGCCGTATCGAGCGTGCCGTCGTCGTCGATGCGCACGGCCGGATGCGTCGGGAGGAACGCGTGTCCGTTCCGCTCGTCGACGTGGAAGACCGGGATGCCGGTCGCGACGGCGATGCGGCCGCCGTTGACGCGGACCATCCGCGAGAAATAGATGTCCTCGGTGATCGGAAAGTCCGGCGTTCCGAACGGCGGCCCGCTGCCGACTCGGCGCAGTAACGAGGCGCGGTGGCACAGGAAGTGCGCCGAGACCAGCTCGACGTCCACGACCGCGCCCGGTTCGCAATCGACGCCCGGTCGCAGCCCGGAGGCCGGATCGTCGTAGCGCGTCTGCGCGTAGCTCTTCTCGAACGGCACGCGCGGCCCGGAGAGCGCCGAGAGCAGGTCGATCTCGGGGTGCTCCTCGAGCGTGCGGATCATCATCGTGAACGTGCCGGTCAGG
Organism: Vulcanimicrobiaceae bacterium; assembly: GCA_050015755.1. GTDB lineage: Bacteria > Vulcanimicrobiota > Vulcanimicrobiia > Vulcanimicrobiales > Vulcanimicrobiaceae > Vulcanimicrobium. The sequence continues at coordinate 5,259 of JBEKAU010000046.1, forward strand.
AAGAACGCGTCCGCGTCGATCCAGAAGACGTAGGGATCCGATCCGGCCGGAAAGAGCGCGCGGTCGTCGGCGGCCTCGAGCGCCTTCGCCGCCAGCCGATTGCGCGCGGCGTCGACCGGCAAGTGCGTCGCCATCCGGAAGACGAGTTCATAGCCTTCGTTGTGGGTGAGCAGCGCGAGCATCGTCTCGGCGGCAACCGCGCCGCGGGAAGGCATCAGGACGATGATTCGGCCGCGCGCATCCATCCCGGTGTCATTAGCCCTACGGCGGCGAATCCCACTGCTCGCCCGAACACGGCGCACAGCGAGACAGCGAGCATGCAGCACACCATGTCGAGCGGCGTGCCTGCGAAGAAGCACCAAAGCATGGCGCCCCAGCCGGCGGTCGCGGCGAGCGGCGCGGCCATGCGCACCTTCGCCCGGAGCACTTCGGTGAGGACGAGCACCGCGAGTACGGCGGCGAGGGGGATCGCCTGAGCGGCCACCGCGAGGGATGGGGCCGCGACGTGGAGTGCCACGGCAGCCGCGCCGAGCAGAACGCTCGTACGCAGGCGTCCCGACCTCGACGCGCCGTGGTGGCCGAGCACGGTCATCGCGACACACATCGTGGCCCAGTGCAACGCGCAGCCGGTCACCATCCAGGCCTGCGGGATCCCGCAGGCCGCGCCGGCGGTGAGCGCCGCCAGCGGCGTTTGATGATCGAGTCCGACCAGCGTCCAACCGCACAGCGGGATACGGAGCGCCGTCATCACGCCTCCGCGCCTGGTCCGTCGATCATCCGCAGCGCGGTGGTCACCGCGACCGGCGTGTAGCTGGGGTCGACGCGGTGCAGCACCGCATGCGCCAGCTCGACTTCGAAGCGTGCGACCAGCCGTGCCGCGTGTCGGCCGTCCCGCGCGGTGCAGGCGCCCGCGATCGCGATGTAGCGGTCGGCGACATCAGGCGGCAGCTCGACGTGCGCGCGGCGGTGGCGCTCGAAGGCGTCGAATTGATCGAGGATGGTCGCGCGGAGCCGAGGTCCGGCATGCGAGACGAACGCTTGGTGCAGCGAGCGGCGCGCTTTTGCCTGGGCAGCCGTGTCGCGCCGTTCGCGGGCGACGCGCAACGCGGTCGTCGTGACGAGCAGGCCGTGCAGCTCGACTTCCTTGAGCAGCGGGACGGTAACCGCGATGCCGGTCGATTCGAGCAGAACGCGGTCGGTGAACTCGACGTCGAGCGACTCGGCGCCGACTCGTGCGACTCGCGGGCGTTGGTTGGGCCGCGCCTCGATCAGCCCTTCGGCTTCGAGCCGGCGCATCGCCTCGCGCAGCGGCGTGCGGCTGACGCCCAGCTCGCGCGCGAGCTGAACTTGCGAGAGCACGGCCCCCGGGTGATAGTGGCCATCGATGATCGCCGACCGCAAGTGCGAGTGGATGCCCTCGACGCTCCGGACTCGGGTCGCCGGCACGCTCGCCTACCGCGGAAGGAGTCGGATTCGCCTGGTGGAAGGCCCCCGACGCTGCAAAGTGTGCACAGTTTGGAGGACCTATGTTCCCGGCACCCTTTGAATACCTCTCGGCGCGATCGACGGACGAAGCACTCGCCGCCCTCGGTGAGCATGGCGGCGACGCGCGCGTGCTAGCGGGCGGACAGAGTTTGATCCCGGCGATGCGCTTCCGCTTGGCGCGGCCCGCGGTGCTGGTCGACATCAACCCGATCACCGAGCTCGTGTACCTGCGCGAAGACGGCGGGATGCTCCGCATCGGCGCCGGGCTCCGTGATGCAGCGATCGAGCGTTCCGATGTCATCGCCTCGCGGTACCGGCTGATCGCCGAAGCGGGGGCGGTCGTCGCCGATCCGGTCGTTCGCCAGATGGGGACCGTTGTCGGCAGTTTGTGTCACAGCGATCCGGCCGGCGACTGGGGCGTTGCCGCGCTCGCCGGTCGCGCGCAGGTCACGATCGGCGCACGCGGTGGCAACCGCGTCGTCCCGATCGACGACTTCCTGATCGATGCGTTCACGACGGCGGTCGCCGACGGCGAGATGGCGCTCGAAGTCAGCTTTCCGACACCGAGCGCGCGCACGTCGGGCGCGTATCGCAAGATGGAACGCAAGGTCGGCGACTTCGCGACCGCGGCGGCCGGCGTGCAATTGACGCTGGCAGCCGACGGAACGATCACCGACGCCGGCGTCGCGATCGGCGCTGCCGGTCCGACGGCCGTGCGTGTGAAGGAAGCCGAGCGCATCCTCAACGGCAGCAAACCGACCGACGACGTGCTGGCCGCGGCTGCCGCCGAAGCGGAAAAAATTTCTGACCCCACCGCCGACACGCGTGGGGACGTCGCGTTCAAGAAGGCGATGGCGCGCGTGCTCGTTCACCGCGCGCTGGTCGCCACGGTCGCGCGTCTGCAAGAAGGGCTGGTCTGATGAACATCCAGGTCACCGTCAACGGCACCCTCTACGAACGTGACGTCGAGCCGCGTCTGCCGCTGGCCTACTTCCTGCGCGAGACGCTCGGGTTGACCGGCACGCACGTCGGCTGCGACACCTCGAGTTGCGGGGTCTGCGTGGTCGTGCTCGACGGCGAACGCGCGGTCAAGTCGTGCACGATGTTCGCGGTGATGGCCGACGGCCACGAGATCACGACCGTCGAGGGGATGGCTTCCGGCGCGACGCTGCATCCGCTGCAGCAGGCCTTTTGGGACTGCCACGGCTTGCAGTGCGGGTACTGTACGCCGGGGATGATGCTGACCTCGCTGGTTCTCCTCAAGAACAATCCGCATCCGAGCGAGAAGCAGATTCGCGAGGGCCTGGCGGGCAATCTGTGCCGCTGCACCGGCTATCAGAACATCGTCAAGGCGGTCCAACAGGCCGGCGCCGCGATGTCCGGCGATCTGGTGGAGGCGTAAGCCGATGGCAATGACCACGGAGGCACCCGAACGGCACGCCATCGGTGTGTCGATGAAGCGGAAGGAAGACCCACGGCTGATCCAAGGCCGCGGCCGCTTCGTCGACGACATCGTGCTGCCCGGCATGCTGTACGTCGCGCTGGTCCACAGCCCGTATCCGCACGCCCGCATCGTCTCGATCGACAAGACCGCCGCGCTGGCCTCGCCCGGCGTCAAGGCCGTCATCACCGGCGAGGACCTCGTCGCGGCGAACCTGGGCTGGATCCCGACCTTCCACGGCTACGACAAGCAGATGGTGCTCGCGGTCGGCAAGGCGGTCTTCCAGTATCAGGAAGTCGCCGGCGTGGTCGCGACCTCGCGCGCGGCGGCGATCGACGCGGCCGAGCTGGTCGACGTGCAGTACGAGCCGCTCGACGTCGTCGTCGACCCGTTCGTCTCGATGAAGGATCAGACGATCATCCGCGACGATCGCGAGAACAAGACCAACCACATCTACCACTGGGAAGTCGGTGATCGTGCCCAGACCGACGCCGCCCTCGCCGCCTCGGCGGTGACGATCAAGGAGCGGCTCGAGTTCCAGCGCTGCCATCCCGCACCGCTCGAGCCGTGCGGGATCGTCGCCGACATGAACCCGGGGACCGGCCGGCTCACGATGTATCTGACCTCGCAGGCGCCGCACGCGCACCGCACGGTCGTCTCGCTGGTGACCGGTATCCCCGAGGACAAGATCCGCGTCGTCTCGCCCGACATCGGCGGCGGTTTCGGAAACAAAGTGCCGGTCTACGCCGGCTACGTCGTTGCAACCGCGGCATCGGTGATCCTCGGCGTGCCGGTCAAGTGGATCGAGACGCGCACCGAGAACCTCACCACCACCGGCTTCGCACGCGACTATCACATGGACGTCGAGATCGGCGCCACCGCGGACGGCACGGTCACCGCGCTCAAGGTGCAGACCGTCGCCGACCACGGCGCGTTCGACGCCGCCGCCGATCCGACGAAGTACCCGGCCGGGATGTTCGGGATCGTCACCGGTTCATACGACTTCCCGCACGCGTTCACCGAGCTCGACGCCTACTTCACCAACAAGGCACCGGGCGGCGTCGCCTACCGCTGCTCGTTTCGCGTCACCGAAGCCTCGTACGCGATCGAGCGCGGGATGGACATCTTGGCGCGCAAGCTCAACATGGATCCGGCCGAGCTGCGGCTGAAGAATTTCGTCAAGCGCGAGCAGTTCCCGTATCCCTCGCCGCTCGGCTTCGTCTACGACAGCGGCGACTACCACCAAACGCTGGAAAAGGCGCTCGGCAAGATCGGCTACGCCGAGCTGCGCCGCGAGCAGGCCGAGAAGCGTGCGCGCGGCCAGTACATGGGAATCGGCATCTCCACCTTCACCGAAGTCGTCGGTGCCGGCCCCAGCAAGCTGTTCGACATCATGGGGATCAAGATGTTCGACAGCGCTGAGATCCGCATCCATCCGACGGGTTCGGGCATCGTGCGCACCGGCGCTCGTCATCAAGGCCAAGGTCACGAGACGACGTGGGCGCAGATCGTCGCCGAAGAGTTGGGTCTCGAGGCCGAGGACATCCTGGTCGAGGAAGGCGACA
>JBEKAU010000047.1:0-9733 GCA_050015755.1 Vulcanimicrobiaceae bacterium
CCGATGGCGCCGCCGACGATCATCCCGAACGCGACCCGCACCAGGTTCGAGCGCCGCACCGCGTCGCGGAACGCCCACGCGAAGAGTGCGAGCACCAAGCACGCCAGCACGATCAGCAAGATCGGCGAGTTGCCGAACAGACCGAACGCGCCGTGCGTGTTCTGCACGTACGTCCACCACAACAGGTGCGGAATCACCAGCCGGCTCTCACCGGGGAGAAAGTTCGCGAGGACGACCGTTTTCGTCCAGCGGTCGAGCAGAAAGACGACCAACGCGACGAGCCAGAGGAGAATCACCGGCCCGGGGTTCGACGGGCCCCACGCCCGCCCTCGCGGGCGGAGCCTTTAGAGGCTGGGCGGCTTGACGTACTGATAGAAGAAGCCCGCGACGCGGCCGAAGCTCCCGGTGATCAGGACCAGGCCGGTGGCGACCAGGAAGGCGCCGGCGCCGATCTCGATCGCCCCCAGGTACCGCTTGATCCGGTTCAGCAGACCGAGCGCCTGGCCGATCGCGCCGGCGGTGATCAGGAACGGGATCGCCAGGCCCATCGAGTAGACGAAGAGCAGGAAGGTCGCCCGCCCGTAGTGCTCCTGCGAGGCGATCAGGATGATCCCCGAGAGGATCGGGCCGATGCACGGCGACCAGCCGGCCGCAAAGCCGACCCCCACCAGCCCCGAGGCCCACACGGAGCGGTTGGCGCTGCGGACCTGGAGGCGCTTGTCCATCATCAGGGCCGGGATCTTGAAGAGGCCGATCATGTTCAGGCCCAGCACGATCACGACGACCCCGCCGATCCGCGCGATCCAATCTTTGTACTGAATGAAGACCGACCCCAGCGCGCTGGCCGAGAGCCCGATCAGCATGAACACGACCGTGAAGCCGGCCACGAAGGCCAGCGCGTGGAGCATGACCCGCGCCCGGCTGGCGGCGTCCGACTCCGCCTTGAGTTCCTCGAGGCTCGACCCGGTCAAGAAGGAGAGATAGGCCGGGATCAGCGGCAGCACGCAGGGCGAGACGAAGGAAACGAGCCCCGCGAGGAACGCGGTCAGGATGTTGACGTTGGCGGACACTGCGGCTTAGAAGGCCGCCGGGCGGGCGCCGGATGCACTTGCGGCGTACCTGGGCGAACGTGACGCACTGGTTCACGTATCCGAACATCGATCCGATCGCCTTTCGGATCGGCCCCATCGCCGTGCACTGGTACGGGCTCTCGTACCTGCTGGGCTTCATCTGTGTCTTCTTGTGGATGAACCGGCCGGCGGGCCGCCGCCGGCTGGGCTTGACCACCGAGCAGATCCAGGACTTCCTGGTCTACGCGCTCGTCGGCGTGCTGATCGGCGGCCGCGTCGGGTTCGTGATCGCCGACCTGCTCACCAAACACAACCTGAGCGAGTACCTCGCCCACCCGATCGACTTCGTCGCGATCTGGCAAGGCGGGATGGCGTTCCACGGCGCGCTGGTCGGCGTCTTGCTCGCGATGGTGCTGTTCCTGCGCAAGCACCGCGGCTTGACCTTCGGCGTCCTGTGCGACGAGGTCGTGCCGCTGCTCTCGATCGGGATCGTCACGACGCGCCTGGTGAATTTCATCAACGACGAGCTGCTGGGCAAGGTCTGCTATCCCGATCAGCCGTGGTGCATCAACTTCCCGAGCTCGCCGCTCTACCCGCGGTATCCCTCGCAGATCTTCGAGGCGATCCTCGACCTGATCACGCTGCCGATCGTGCTGTTCGTCTACTCGCGCCGGCCGCCCAACGGCGTCGTCGCCTGGACCTGGTTCACCACCTACGGCGTGATGCGCACGGTCGCCGAGATCTGGCGTGACCCGGGCTTCACCGTGCTGGGCCTGGACGGCGGCCAGTTCGTCGCGGTGCTGCAGATCGTCATCGGCGTCGTCATGCTGGTGTACTCGTACCGGCGCGGCGTACGCACGGAGGCGCGGGACCCGAGCTGAGGTGCGGTGAAGGACTCCTTCCATGCCCCTCGCCACCGAAACGGTCGCCGAGCGCGTGGCGGCGCTGCGCGAGCGCGTCGACGAGGTCACCCTCGCGACCGGTCGTGAACGCGGCGCGGTCGCCATCCTCGCCGTGACCAAAGGTCACCCGCGCGCGGCCGTGCTTGCCGCGCTGGCGGCCGGCCTGCACGACGTCGGCGAGAACTATCTGCAAGAGGCGCGCGAGAAGTACGCCGACCTGCCCCCGTGCACGCGCCACTTCATCGGCCACGTGCAGACGAACAAGGCGAAGGCGATCGTCGCCGCCTTCGACGTCGTGCAGAGCGTCGACCGGCTCGAGGCGGGCCTCGCGCTGGCGAAGGCGGCCGATGCGGCGGGCCGCGCGCTGCGGGTGCTGGTGCAGGTCAACATCTCGCCGACCGAGCGCTTCGGCGCAACGCCGGAGCAGGCGCCTGCGTTAGCGGAGCAGTTGCGCGCGCGGGGGCTGCAGGTCGACGGCGTGATGGCGATCGGGCCGATGGACGGCGACCCCGATCGCGCGTTCGCCGCGGCACGATCGGTCTTCGAACGCGTCGGCGGGACGACGCTCTCCCTGGGGATGTCCGGCGATTGGGAACGCGCCGTGCGCGCCGGCTCCACGATGGTGCGACTCGGCACCGCGATCTTCGGCCCCCGTCCCGCTCGAGAAAGGATCCCGGCATGAGCGTGTTCGCGAGAATCGGATCGTGGTTCGCGATCAACGACGAGGAAGACGAGGAGCTGTACCCCGACGAGGTCGCCGGCAAGCGCAACGTCGTCCCGCTCAGCGATGCCTCGCGGCGCGCGGGCGGATCGGTCGCGGTGTTCGCGCCGCGCTCGTTCGGCGACGTCACCGAAATCGCCGACGCGCTGCGCGCCCGCCAGGTCGTCATCGTCAACGTCCAAGGCGCCGACCGCAACCTCTTGCAGCGGGTCGTCGACTTCACCTCGGGCGTCGCATACACGATCGACGGACGCATCCAGAAGCTCGCCGAGGCGATCTATCTGGTCGTGCCCAGCGGCGTCACCGTCAACTCGGCCGGGATGAAAGAGCAGCTCGACAACGACGGCGTCTTGGGTATCAAGGATATACGCTGATGGCCAAAGTCACGATCGTCGACATCCAGCACAAAGAATTCAAACGTTCGCTTCAGGGCTACGACCGCAACGAGGTCAACGAGTACCTCGATGAGATCATCGAGACGCTCGAGGACGAAGCGCAGGCGCGTGCCGCGTACGAAGCCGAGATCGGCGATCTGCGCGAGCGCATCTCGCACTTCAAGGCGATGGAAGAGTCGCTGCAGTCGACGCTGCTGCTCGCGCAGCGGACCGCCGACGAGGTGAAGGCGGCGGCCCACAAAGAGGCCGACCTGATTCGCCAAGAGGCGCGCCTGCAGGCCGAACGCGAGATCGCGGCGCTGGGCGATCGCATCGACGATTCACGCCGCGAGGCGCAGCGCGCCGCCGACAGCGCCGAAAAGGCCAAGAGCGAGCTGCGCTCGCTCTTGATGTCGCACCTCTCGCTGCTCGAGCGCCCCGGTGCGCGTCCCGCCGTCGCGCTGCCGCCCGAGCCGCCGACTCCGCCCGCGCCGCCGCCGGCCGATCAGCTGCCGCTCAACGGCACCCCGGAGCGGACGCTGGTCGACTGACCGCCCTCAGCGCCGGGCCAGCTGCGATTTGAGCTCGCTGGCCGTCAGCGGCTGGTTGTAGATCGGGGAGCCGGGCTGCTGCGTGCGTCCGCCCTCGACCAACCCGCCGTTATCGACCGCGTCGAAACCGATCTCGTCGATCAGGTCCATGACGACGCGCTTGGCGCCGGCGTCGTCGGACGAGACGGGCATCGCGAGGCGGCCCTTGCTTCCCTTGGACTTTCCCTCGGAGGCCAGCCGCTTATAGAAGATCGTGTTGAACGCTTTGACGATCCGCGCGCCCGGGACGAGCGCGCGGGTGAACTCGGTCGAGGTTTTCTCGCCGAGGTCCTCGATCTCGAAGTCCTCGGTATAGGCGTTCATCGCGTCGATGACGATCTTGCCGTCCCATCCCTCGAGCTCGCCGAGGGTCTCCTCACGCTTGGTCCAGGGGACCGCGATCAGGACAACGTCGCTGGAATCCACGACGTCCTGGGCCTCGGAGGGGGTAGCGTTCGAGCCGATCTCGGTGCACAACCCTTCCAGGGTGTGCGGCCCACGCGAGTTGGCGATCCGCACGCGGTGGCCGGCGCGCGCGAACAGACGCGCGGCGTTTCCCCCGATGTTGCCGGAGCCCAAGATGCCGATGTTCATGCCCGATCCTCTGCCGGCGGGAGTCCGCTCCCGCCCGTCCTATCGGGCGGATTACGCCACCGGCCCGGTGGATTCCGTGGAGCCGCCCCGAGTTTCGGCGACGAGCCGCCGGTCGACGACCGTCTCGAGCCGGCCGGTCTCGGTGTGGTACACGTGGCCGGAGACCGAGATGCGCGATGAAATCTGGGGCGCGGCGAGGATCAGCTCGACGTCGGCGCTGACGGTCTGGGCCGGGACGGTGGCCGGCAGGCGGGCCAGCGTCGCCTCGTCGTAGCCGGAGTGCTCGGCAAAGCCGTGCCGCAATTCGGGCTGCTCCAAGAGCCGGCTCCCGCAGCCGGTGTGATGAATGACGGCGACCTCGAAGTACGGACCCTCGGGAGCGATCGTCTCGACGAGGTACCCGATGTAGGACAGGTCGCGAATGACCGCATCGGTCACCCGTCCTCCGACCGTTCGCGCGACGATCGCTTCGGCGAACGCGAGCCCCAAGAATTCGGCGGGATCGGTGCGCGGATCGATGCACGTGACGACGTACAGACCCTTGAATGGGAGGAACGGCAAGCGCGGCGTCTTGCGCCACCGTTCGCTCCGTGCGAAGGCGTCGTTGCGTTCGAGCAGTGCGGTGATGTTGGACTCCATGGACATACGGTACCTGGGCCAGGTCATCGTCTCAATTACGTCGGAGGTAATTGCGTGAGAGTCGAGAGCGAGAGGCACGAAGGCGGCGAGGTGCGCGCGCTGTTGCGTCAGTGGCGATCGGCGCGCGGCAAGAGTCAGCTGAACGTCGCGCTCGAAGCCGGCATCTCGCAACGCCACCTGAGTTTCATCGAGAGCGGTCGCAGCACGCCCAGTCGCGACATGCTGATCGCGATCGCCGAGACGCTCGAGATGCCGCTGCGGGAGCGCAACGCGCTGCTGCTGGCGGCCGGCTACGCGCCGGTGTACGCGGAGACGGGGTGGGACGATGCGGTGATGCGCAGCATCACCTCCGCCGTCGATCGCATGTTGCGCGCGCAAGAGCCGTACCCGGCCGTGCTGATGGACCGCTACTGGAACGTGATCGCCGCGAACGCAGCCTCGCCGCGCTTCTTCGGTCACTTCATCGACATGCACGCCGGCACGGAGCCGCGGAATCTCCTCCACCTGATGTTCGACCCGGCTGGGATGCGCCCGTTCATTCACGATTGGGAGACGGCGTCTCGATCGTTGATCCGGCGCGTACACCGTGAAGCCGTCGGTCACGTCATCGACGATCGCACCCGTGAGCTTCTCGACGCGTTGCACGCGTATCCGGGTGTCGCGCGTGAGCCGGAGGTGACGGCGCCGCAAGACGCCGCCGTCGATCTGCCGATGATCCCGCTGAGCTTCGTCCGCGACGGCATCGTGCTGAATTACTTCTCGATGGTGACGACCGTCGGGACACCGCAGACGACCGCGGCGGAAGAGCTCCGCGTCGAGTGCCTCTTCCCGGCTGACGACCTCACCGAGAAGCAGCACCTCAGCCTCATGCAGCCTTAGCGCGTGAGCGGGAAGACGAGGAGACCGTCGATGACGGCGCGTGGCGCCGCGCCGTTGGTCTGCTGATTGACGACCTGACCACGCACGACGAACGTCGTCGAGCCGCCGCCATCGAGGTTCATCGCCTGCACGGTCGTCGGGAAGTTCGCCAGGATGAACTGGCCCAGCGACATCCCGTTCCAGCCGTTTGGTGAGCTCCCGTTGCAGAGAGGCGAGGTCGGCGTGTCGAGCCAGAAGCCCGCGTCGTCGTTCGGCGCGCCGGGCGCACCGCCGTCGAATGCGCCGAACATCACGTGGCCGTTTGCCAGCAGCCATACCGCCGAGCGCGGGTGCGCGCTGCACACCCAATCGAAGCCACCCGGATTCGCCGACCAGCTCAGGACGCGCGCGCGCGGCGCCACCGGGTTGACGAAGAACGGACCAGCGCCGATCGCGTCCGGATAGGCAGCCAGCGGATCGGGCGTTCCGGTCCCGACCGGCTCGAGGGCGAATGCGAATCGCGGCGCGTTCGGTGCGCCGACGCCGAGCGCCGGCCGCGGCGTCGGATTCGGTGCGACGAGGACGCCGCTGCGCTTGAGCATCGAGACGAACGCGAACGGCGGCGGGTTCCCGTCGTTATCGAAGAACCCGCCGTTGATGGCGACCTGTGCGCCCGTCCGCCGTGCCATCGACGCAACCTGTTCATACCCGTTCGGCGCGGCGTCGGATTCGACGGCAGCGACGCGCGCCGCGTGCGGATCGACCTCGACGACGTTCACCCGCGGTATGCCGCTCGGCAACCCCATGGTACGGTAGCTCCAGACCACACCCGGTTCGAGCACCGTGCGGCACCACGTCCGAGGACACGGGCTCGGCAACGCGGTCGCTCTCGGCATCGTCGACACCGGCGTACGTGCCGGTGCCGGCGCCGCCCAGGCCGCGATCATCGTCCCAGCGACCACGAAGCTCCACCCCACCGTCCCTATCACCCGCATGCGCCGAGAATGCGCCGCGGCAATGCCGCGATCATCCTGGGTCAACATCGCGGACATCTGAGGCGCTTAGGATTCCGGCCATGGACGGCATGGACTGGATGGGCAGCGCGATGCGCGCCGCGCGGGCCGAGTTGGACCTCGCAACGCACGACCTCGCCAATGTCGCGAGCGACGGGTTTCGTACGGCTGTGGCGGACGTTCGGCTGACCCCGCGCGGTCTGACGGTCGCGTCACGGACGAGCGCCGAGCAAGGCGCGGTGCACGCGACGGGGCGGCCATTCGACCTCGCGCTGCTGGGGCCGGGGACGTTTCATGTCGGCGAGGGTCACACGCGCGGCGGAGCCTTCAGTCGCGACCGCAACGGCTGGCTCGTCGACGACCGCGGGCAGCGGCTGCACGGCGCCTGCGGGGCGCTGCGCGTCTCCGCAAACGCGCGGATCGACGCCGACGGGCTGGTGCACGACGGTGGCCGGATCGTCGACCGGCTGCCACTGCCGGCGGGGACGCACGTGCAAGCCGGTGCGCTCGAAGCCAGCTCGGTCAACGCGATCGACGAAACGCTGGCGATTCTGACGGCGCAGCGCGCGTTCGAGACGGCGCAGAAGACGCTGCTCGCGATCGACGCGACGCGCGAGAAGGCCGCCAACGAGATCGGGCGGGTGCAATGAACCGCGCCATGGTCGCGGCCGCCAGCGGAATGGCGGCGCAGCAGCTCGAGCTCGAGGTCGTCGCCGACAATCTCGCCAACGCCGACGTCGCCGGCTTCAAGGGCGCCGCCGAGACGTTCGCCGACGTGCGCGCGGGTGCGGTCGGCCTGGGGACGATCGCGGTCGGACGGCATCCCGTCTTCGTGCAAGGGAAGCTCGAGCGCAGCGGTGGGCCGTTCGATCTCGCGATCGACGGACCGGGGTTCTTCGTCGTCGAGCGCGACGGCCAGCGCGCGTACACGCGCAGCGGCGCGTTCACGCGTCAGGCCGACGGCAGCGTGCGCGATGCGGCCGGCTGGGCGCTCCACGGCGTGCGCATCCCCGCCGACGCGGTCGCGGTGCATGTGACGCGTGACGGCACCGTCGGCGTCGACGTCCCCGGTCATCCGTCGCGGACGATCGCGCACCTGCAACTCGCCGAATTCGCGGCGCCCGAAGCACTGCGCCCGCTCAGCGCGACGCTGTTCACACGCAGCGACGGTTCGGGACCCCCGCGGCTCGTCACCCCGGGCATGCAGGGCGGTCCCTCGCTCGCGTTCGGGATGCTCGAGAAGAGCACGGTCTCGATCGTCGAGGCGATGATGCAGATCCTCGGCGCGCAGCGCGCCTACGAAGCCAACGCCAAGGGAGTGCAGGCGGCCGATGAGATGCTGCGGATCGCCAACAACCTCCACCGCGGCTGACCCACCGGCGCCGCCCGCGCCGCGGCCGCAGGACGTGATGAGCGCGCTGCTCTTTCGTGAGATCCTCGCGCCGCTCGCCGCCGGTCTGGGCCCGGTGGGCGAGATCGTCGTCGGCGAGGTCGCCGACACGCTGTTCGTACGGGTGCGGCGATGAACGGCGACGCACGTGAAGCGACGATCCGGGCGCTGCTCCCGATCGTACGCGCGGTGGCACGGCGCATCCAGCGGATGGTCCCCGGCGCCGACATGGACGATCTCATCGGTGACGGCAGCATCGGGCTGATCCGCGCCGTCGACGCCTTCGATCCGGTGCGCGGCATCCCGCTCGAGCAATACGCGCGCAAGATCGTGCTCGGCGCGATGCTCAACGGGATGCGGCGACTCGATCCGGTCTCCGAACGCGTGCGCCGTCGCGTGCGCCATGCCGAGAACGCCCGCTTCGCGCTCGCCCACCAGCTCGGCACGCTGCCGACGATGCAGGCACTCGCAGCGCGTGACCCCGCCCTGGCGCGCGCACGCGTCGATGCGCATCGTTCGGTGCCATTGTCGCTGGACGCAACGCTGCCGCTGGGCGAACGAATCGTACTCGACTACGGCGGCGATCCGCAGCAGGTCGCCGCGGAACGCGCCGAGCGTGCGCGCATCCAGGCCGCGATCGACGGGCTGCCGGAGCGCCAACGCCGCATCGTGCTCGCGCACTACTACGGCGAACGATCACTGCGCTCGCTCGGCGCGCCGCTCGGGATCTCGCCGCAACGCGTCTCGCAACTGCACCTCTCGGCGGTGAAGCGCCTGCGCGTCGCCCTGAGATCGGACGGCGCCTAATGCCGCGCGCGCAACGACCCGCCGACGCACTCCGCCCGGCACTTATTCGCAGCCTTCACGAACCTGACGACGCCGACGCACGCGCTGAGCTGGGCGCCGCCCTGCCGGCCGATCATCCCCGCTGGCAGCGCGACGTGCTGGCGGTCTCGGCACGCGTGCGCGGCCTGTTGACTGCGCTGCCGCCGGTCGTCGTGCGCGCGCTGAGCTTCTGGGAGCACGCCTTTTCGGCGCTCACGATCGGCGGCCGGCGCTTGGAGGTGAGTCCCTGCGGGTGCTATCGTTTGAGATAGCCGACCACGATCTGAAGTCCGGGAGCGGCTATGCGCGGGCCGCGAGGATCATGCCGGCTCCGTCGGCCGCCGCGCTGAGGACCACGCGCGCGTGGCTGCCGCCGTGTGGGCGTTTCGTGACGTGAAAGTCGTCGGCCAAGCGCGCGACGATGAAAAGCCCACGGCCGGTCTCACTGAGCGGATTGTCCGGCAGTTTCGGGAGGTGCCGGAAACCGGGACCGGCGTCGAGCACGTGGAGCACGGGTGCCGGACCGCTCCAGTCGAGGGTCACATCGACCCATTTCGGCGCGTACCGCACCACGTTGCCGATCAGTTCGGCGAACACGAGCTCGGCGTTGAAAGCGGCTGCTTCCGAGAGCTTGCCCTTGGCCAGCTCTGCCATGAACTCCTCACGCGCGTCGCGGAACGCGTCCGGGTCGCGCGAATCGAACGACCAGTGCACGAGCCGCTCGCTGGCCAGTGTACGCTCGACGTGCGCAATGGTG
>JBEKAU010000048.1:0-9639 GCA_050015755.1 Vulcanimicrobiaceae bacterium
CCACGGCGGCGGTCTCGCGCGACTGATCGCCGCGCTGCCGTTCCCGCGCGCCGCCGAGCAGAGCGGCTACACCCGGCTGACGCCCGCCGAGCGCGAGATCCTGCAGCTGCTCGCGACCGGCGCGAGCACCAAGGACGTCGCCGCCAAGACCGGTCGCAGCCCGCAGACCGTCGACACCCACATCCGCTCGATCTGCCGCAAGCTGCAATGCAGCGGCCGCCGCGAAGCCGTCGCGGTCGCGACCGGCGCCGGCTGGGTACGGATCTAGCGCGACCCGTATCTTTCGGGCCCTCTCATCCGTCTTCGTGGTAGTCGACCATCGAGACGAGGAGATCGCGCATGAAGAACCCGCCCGTCGTTTCTCCCCAAGCGTGGGAAGAGAGCCGTCAGCTGCTGCTCGTGAAGGAGAAAGAGCTGTCCCGCGCTCGCGATGCCATGGCCGCTGCGCGCCGGCGCATGCCGTGGCAGGCCGTCGAGAAGCCGTACGCCTTTGCCGGACCCAACGGCACGGTGAGCCTGCTCGACCTGTTCGCGGGACGCCCCCAACTGATCGTCTATCGGGCCTTCTTCGAGCCGGGCGTCGTCGGCTGGCCCGACCACGCGTGCCGCGGCTGCTCCTTCGGGGCCGATCAGGTCGCGCATCTCGCACACCTCAACGCGCGCGACACGACGCTCGCGTTCGCCTCACGCGCACCCCAGAGCGACATCGCGCGCCTGAAGGCGCGCATGGGATGGGCCATGCCGTGGTTCACCATCACCGACGACTTCGACCGCGACTTCGGCGTCGACGAGTGGCACGGCACCAACGTGTTCTATCGTGACGGCGAGCGCATCTACCGCACGTACTTCATCCAAGATCGCGGCGACGAGCAGATGGGCAGCACCTGGAACTACCTCGACATCACGCCGCTGGGACGCCAGGAGTTGTGGGAGGACTCACCCGAGGGCTACCCGCAGAGCGAGCCCTACAAGTGGTGGAACTGGCACGATGCCTATGCGGACAGCTCGCGTGACGCGGAGTGGGGAGCGGCAGTGGATGCCGCCGTGGAGTCATGACGATGCTCGCGCACATCATGGGCATTCCGATCGAAGAGAACCTCGCCGTGATTGCCCCGGCACTGGTTCTCGGCATCGCGGTCTTGCTGGCCCGGTTGCGCTACCGCGCGCGCTGATCGGGGCGGGAAGTCGATCGTGACGGAGGACGAGGCGGGGACACTGCTGCCATCCCTGATGGAGGTGCGCGATCGCTTCATGGAGCTCGTCGAGGGGGTGCGCCCCGAGCTCCATCGCTACTGCGCCCGTATGACCGGCTCCGTGATCGACGGCGAGGACGTCGTCCAAGACACGCTTGCGAGGGCCTACTATGCGCTCAGCCAGATGATGGAACCGCCGAATCTGCGACCCTGGCTCTTTCGCATCGCGCACAACGCCGCGATGGATTTCCTCAAACGCGCCGACCGCCGGTATGTCGAACTCGTCGAGACCGTTCCCGAGCGCGCGGAGCTCGACGAGCGCGCCGTCGACCCGGAACTGGTCGAGGCGGCGCTCGCGGTCTTCGTCGAGCTGCCGCCGGTGCAGCGCAGCGCGATCGTTCTCAAGGATGTCCTCGGGCATACGCTCGAGGAGGTCGCGACCACGATGGGGACCACGGTGGGCGCGGTGAAGGCCGCTCTCTGGCGCGCTCGCGCGAATATCGCGCGGGCGCCGCGGCCCTCGCACGCGCGCATCGCGCGCACGTTGACGCCCGAGGAAGAAGCCGTGCTGCGCCGCTACGTGAACCTCTTCAACGACCGCGACTGGGTAGGGCTGCGCGCCCTGCTCGGCGAGGAATCGCGGCTGGAGATCGTCTCGCGCATCCAGCGCCGCGCGCTCGATGCGGGCTACTACGATCGCTACGCGGAGATCACGAAGACGGAGGACCTGCGCGCGGAACTGGGCGTCGTCGACGGTCTGCCCGCGATCGCCGTCTTCCGGCTCCCCGACGACGCGGCGCCGGCGTACTTCATGGTGCTCGACGTCGACGAGGGCGCGATCGCCCGCATCCGCGACTTCCGCTACATCCCCTACATCGCGCGCGGCGCGACGTTTCTACGCGCGTAGCGAGACCGGCGTGCCGATCCGCGCCAATACCGCGTCGGTGAAGGCTTCGGTGCTCACGCCGCCGGGGCCGTCGAGGTCGGGCGTGCGCGGACCGGTGCGCAGTGCCTCGGCGACGGCGGTGTCGATCGTGTCGGCGACGGCGGTCTCGCCGAGCGAGAAGCGTGCCAACATCGCGGCAGAGAGGATCGACGCGGCCGGGTTCGCGATTCCCTTGCCGACGATGTCGGGCGCGGTGCCGCTGATCGGCTCGTAGAGGCCGAACGGCTTGGTGTCCGGCGGTGCGCCGATGCTCGCGCTGGGGGCGGTGCCGATCGTGCCGGTGATCATCGCGGCCTCGTCGGAGAGGATGTCGCCGAACATGTTCTCGGTGAGGAGCACGTCGAAGGCGCGCGGGTCGCGCACCAGTTGCATCGCCGCGTTGTCGACCAGCATGTGCTCCAGCGTCACGTCGGGATAGTCGCGTGCGACCTCGATGACGATGCGCCGCCACAGTTGCGAGCTGATGATGACGTTGGACTTGTCGATCGAGGTGACGTGTTTGCGGCGCGTGCGCGCGAGCGCGAAGGCGAAGTGCGCGATGCGCTCGATCTCGAAGTCGCGGTACACGAGGGTGTCGCGCGCGGTGAGGACGCCGTCCTCTTCTTCGAGGCTGCGCGGGCCGAAGTAGAGGCCGCCGGTCAGCTCGCGGATCAGCACCAGGTCCATCCCGGTGGCCAGCTCGGGGCGCAGCGGCGAGCGCGACTCCAGACCGGGGAAGACGCGGGACGGGCGGACGTTCGCGTAGAGGCTGAACGCCTTGCGCAAACCGAGGATGGCGGCTTCGGGGCGCTTGTCGGGGGTGAGGTGCTCGAAGCCGTTGCCGCCGACCGCGCCGAACAGCACCGCGTCGCTTGCACGGCAGAGCGCAAGCGTTTCGTCGGGGATGGGCGTGCCGTGCGTGGCGATCGCGCTCGCGCCGACGGCGCCCTCGGTGAACGTCGCGTCAGGCAGCACCGCGCGCAGTACGCGCACGGCGGACGCGGTCTCTTCCGGGCCGATCCCGTCGCCCGGGAGGACCGCGATGCGATGGCTCATCCGCGCGCGGCTTCCCAGGCGCGGACCTGCGGGATTTTCGCCGCGAGATAGGCGAGGAAGCCGCCGCCGAGGACGAATTGCTTGCGCAGCGGATCGAGCGCGAACGCGATCGCGGGGCCGCCGTCGGCGCTCAGCGTCTCGTTCGCGACGTCGATCGCGATGCGCTTCGCGCCGAGCAGCGTCTCGACGGTCTCCGGCGGCAGAATGATCGGCACCACGCCGTTATTGTAGGCGTTCTCGTGGAAGATGCGCGCGAAGCTCGGCGCGATCACGGCGCGGAAGCCGCGATCCTTGAGCGCCCAGGCGGCGTGCTCGCGCGAGGAGCCGCAGCCGAAGTTTTCGCGCGTGACCAAAATCGTCGCGTCGGGATGATCGGTGAGGTAGCGGCCGCCCTCGGGCAAGCCCTCGAAGAGATGCTCGCCCATCCCGGCTTCGTCGATGCGGGTGAGGTAGTGCGCCGGGATGATCTGGTCGGTGTCGATGTTGGCGCGCGGGATCGCGAGCACGGTGCCCTCGACGATCACGCCGGCACCGTTTCCAGCGCCGCGATCTCGGCGGGCGCGGCGAGCCGGCCGAGGACCGCCGATGCGGCGACGACCGCCGGTGCGGCGAGGTGCACGCGTCCGCCGTCGCCCATCCGCCCCGGGAAGTTACGGTTTGACGAGGAGACGCAGCGCGTCCCGGCCGCGAGCACGCCCATCGACATCCCCAGACACGGTCCGCACGAGCTGTGCGTCCACAGCGCGCCGGCGTCTTGGAAGATGTCGTGCAAGCCTTCGCGTTCTGCTTGTCGCCGCACGAGCTGCGAGCCCGGCGTGATGATCGTCGGGACGCGCACCTTGCGACCGCGCAGTACCTCGGCGGCCAGCCGCAGATCGCCGATGCGCGAGTTGGTGCACGAGCCGATGAAGGCCTGATCGATCGCGATACTGGTCATTGCCTGTCCCGGCTCGAGGCCCATGTAGGTGAGCGACTCGGCCGGCGCGTCGAGCGGGACGATGCCGTCGATCGGGGCGTTCTCGCCCGGATTGATCCCCCACGAGATGACCGGCCGCACCGCGCTCGCGTCGATGACGACGTGCGCGTCGTAGTGCGCGTCGGGATCGGCCTGCAGCGCCTTCCAGCCGGTCGGGTTTCCCGGCGTCGCGGCGAGGAATGCCGCCGTCGTCGCGTCGGCGGCCACGATGCCGCTGGTCGCGCCGGCCTCGATCGCCATGTTGCACAGCGTCATGCGCTGTTCCATCGAGAGCGCGCGGACCGCGCTGCCGGTGAACTCCAGCACGTAGCCGGTGCCGCCCTTGAAGCCGATCGTCTTGATGACGGTCAGCACCAGGTCTTTCGCGGTCGCATCGGGCGCGAGCGTGCCGGTCAGCTCGACGTTCATCACCTTCGGCCGCTGCAAGATCAGGCAGCCGGCGAGCATTGCGCCGGCCTGCGCCGTCGTCCCGATGCCCAGGGCGAAGGCGCCGAAGGCGCCCAGCGTGCAGGTGTGCGAGTCACCGCAGGCGACCGTCATGCCGGGCGCGACGTAGCCGCGCTCGGGGACCAGCACGTGACAGATGCCGTTGTCGCCGATATCGTGGAAGCGAATCCCCTGGCGTTTGGCCCAGGTGCGCACGACGTGCGCCTGCAGCGCGGTCGCCGCGTCCTTGGCCGGCGCGACGTGATCGATCATCGCGACGATGCGCTCCGCCGCGTAGAGCTGGTCGTCGAATTGCTTTTCGATCGCGATCGCGCCCGGCGGCGTCGTGATCTCGTGCGCGACGACCAGGTCGACGAAGATCAGGGCATTGTCGCCGGCGAGTTCCTCGACGACGTGCTCGTCCCAGACCTTAGCGAACAGCGAACGCGGCATGGTGCTCCTTCTTGGCGTCGACGGACGAGACCGTGCGGCCGACCGCGCTGACGATCGCCGCCAGCGACGCGGTCACGATGTTGGGGTCGATCCCGACCCCCCACACCGTCTGTCCATCCAACCGAGTTTCGACGTACGAGACCGCGGTCGCGTCTTCCCCGGCGCGCAGCGCGTGCTCGTGGTAGTCGTGGACGTGCAGGTCGACCTCGTACGCTCGCTGGAGTGCGTCGACGAAGGCGTCGATCGGTCCGTTGCCGTCCCCGTAGATCGTCCGCTGGGTGATCCCGTCGGTCAGCGTCGCGTCGATCGTGCACGGCGTCCCGGCTACGCCGTCGTTGGTCGTCACGTACTCGACCAGCCGCAGCCCTCCGCCGCTGACGTAGGTCGCGTCGAACGCGCGGCGCAACTCGTCCGCGCTGATCTCGCCCCCGGTCGCCTCGGCGCGCGCTTGCACGATGCGGCTGAACTCGATCTGCAGCCCACGCGGCAAGTCGAAGCCGTGGTCGGCATGGAGCACGTACGCGACGCCGCCCTTGCCGGACTGACTGTTGACGCGCACGACCGCCTCGTAGGTCCGCCCGATGTCCTTGGGATCGATCGCCAGATACGGTACTTCCCAACGCGAGCCGTCGGTCTGATCGATCGCGGCGAAGCCCTTCTTGATCGCATCCTGGTGCGAGCCCGAGAACGCGGTGAACACCAGCTCGCCGCCGTACGGGTGACGCTGGTGCACCGGCAGCCGGTTGCACTCCTCGACGATCCGCACGATCTCGGGGACGTTCCCCAGGTCGAGCTGCGGGTCGACGCCTTGCGAGGCCAGGTTGAGCGCGAGCGTGACGATGTCGACGTTGCCGGTCCGCTCGCCGTTGCCGAACAGCGTCCCTTCGACCCGGTCGGCGCCGGCCATCAGGCCGAGTTCGGCCGCCGCGACGCCGGTACCGCGATCGTTGTGCGGGTGCAGGCTGAGCACGACGCTCTCGCGTCCCACCAGATTGCGGCCGATCCACTCGATCTGGTCGGCGTAGATGTTCGGCGTCGCGACCTCGACCGTCGCCGGCAGGTTGAGGATCAGCTTCTCCTGCGGCGTCGCGCCCCAGGTCGCGATGACGGCCTCGCAGATGTCCTTGGTGAAGTCGAGCTCGGTCGCCGAGAACGTCTCGGGCGAGTACTCGAGGATCACGTGGGTGCGATCGGCGATCGCTCGTGCGTGCTGTTTGATGTGGCGTACCGCGCGAACCGCGACGTCGACGATGCCGGGCCGGTCGAGATTGAACACGACTCGGCGAAAGATCGGCGAGGTCGCGTTGTAGACGTGGACGATCGCGCGCGGCGCGCCTGCGATCGCCTCGAAGGTGCGGTCGATCAGATCCTCGCGGGCCTGGGTGAGCACCTGGATCGTCACGTGCGCAGGGATATGGCCTCCCTCGATCAGCTCGCGCACGAAGTCGAAGTCCGGTTGACCCGACGAGGGAAAGCCGACCTCGATCTCGCGGAAACCCATGCGCACCAGCAGATCGAACATGCGGCGCTTGCGGTCGGGGCCCATCGGCTCGACGAGCGCCTGATTTCCGTCGCGAAGGTCGACGCTGCACCACAGCGGGGCCTGGTCGATCGTGCGATTGGGCCAGCTCCGGTCCGGCAACGGAATCGCCGGGAAGGGTCGGTACCGTTGGTGCATCAGACTACTCTCCGGGTCGGGGATACTCGTACTCGTACGGTGGTGCGCATCATCCGGCGGCCTCGTCGAACTCGTAGGCCAGGATGCGGTCGATCTGTGCGCGCAGGCGGGTCAGCGCGACGGCCGGCCCTTCGAACGCGAAGGACGCCCGGGTCGCTTCGGCATCGGCGTTGGCGTCGATGTGCGTGCAGCGGCAGTTGAAACGGTGGGCCAGGTTGACGATGCGCGCGACCGAGCGAAAGTCGCGCAGCGTCATCTCGTAGGTCACGCGCGCGCCTCCATCAGCTCGTCGACCGTCATCCCGGCGGGGATCATCGGCCACACGTTCTCGGTCGGGTGACACGCGCAGTGCAAGAGCGCGGGGCCCGGCGTGGCGACGAACTCCGCCAGCGTGCGCTGCGCGTCGGCCGGATCGCTCAGAGTGAACGCCGCGATGCCGTAGGCGCGTGCAATCGCGGCGAAGTCGGGATTGTCGGCCAGGTTCGTCGCCGAGTAACGCTCGGAGAAGAACAGCTCTTGCCACTGCCGCACCATCCCCAGGTTGTGGTTGTCGATCAGGACGATCTTGACCGGGACGTCGTAGCGCCGCAGTGTCGCCAGCTCCGGGAGGCACATTTGGAAACCGCCGTCGCCGACGATCGCGAACACCGGCGTACCGGGGTTCGCGAACGCCGCACCGATGGCGGCCGGGAAGCCGAAGCCCATCGCGCCCAGGCCCGCCGAGGTCGCGAACTTGCGCGGGACCAGCGGCCGCGCGCGCTGCGCCGCCCACATCTGGTGCTGACCGACGTCGGTGGTGACGATCGCCTCGACCGGCATCACCTCGAAGAAGCGATCGAGCGCATCGGTCGCCGAGAGGACGCGTTCGCCGACCCGGTCGCTCGGCAGCGAACCCCCGAGCAGCCGCGCCTCCATCGCCCAGTCGTCGAACCGCGGCACGTGGCTGGTGCGCAGTTCGTCGATCAACGCCTCGAGCGTGACCGACAGATCGCCGTGCAGCGAGACGTCGGCCGGGATGATCTTGTTGAATTCGGTCGCGTCGATGTCGGCGTGGATTACGGTGGCATCGCGCGCGAAGCGATCGGGTTTGCCGGTCACCCGGTCGTCGAAGCGCATGCCGAGCGCGAGCAACACGTCGGCGCGCTGCACCGCTTTGTTGGCCGCCTTGAGACCGTGCATCCCCAGCATCCCGAGGAACGCCGGGTCGCCGGGTGTCGCCGCGCCGAGCGCGTTGATCGTCGCGGCGTGCGGGATGCCGAGCATCGCCGCGAAGGTGCGGTACTGCTCGACGCCGCCGGCGCGGATGCCGCCGCCGATGATCGCGACCGGGCGCCGTGCGGTGCGAATGCGCTCGGCAGCCTCGCGCACGGCGCCGGCGTTGGGGCGCGGCCGCGGGGCGGTGCGCTGCACCGACACCGCCGCCGCGGCCACGATCGTCTCGTCCTCGAGTTTGGCTTTGAGGACGTCGTTGGGGATGTCGATCAGCACCGGGCCGGGCCGACCGCTGCGCGCGAGCGCGAACGCCTCGGCGATGACGCGGGCGATCTCGCTCACGTTGGAGATGAGGAAGTTGCGCTTGGTGATCGGCTGCGTGATCGCGCAGACGTCGGCTTCCTGGAACCCGTCGGTCCCCATCAGTTCGCTGCGCACCTGACCGGTGATCGCGACGACCGGGACGCTGTCCATCATCGCGTCCAGCAATGCCGTCACCAGGTTGGTCGCGCCCGGTCCCGAGGTCGCGCAACAGACGCCGACCCGACCCGACGTGCGCGCGTAGCCGCTCGCCGCAAATGCCGCCGCGGCCTCGTGCCGGCACAACGCGTGCCGTACGGGGTGCTGGAAGAGTGCATCGTAGAGGGGCATGATGGCCCCGCCCGGGTACCCGAAGATGATGTCGACGCCCTCACGCTCGAGGGCTTCCAGCACGGCACGCGCGCCGTTCATGATACTCGCTCCTCGTCTACAACACGCGGAAGCGGAGATCGTCGTCCGCTTCAGCGTTGGAGGCGTGCTCGTTCATCCACGGCATCAGACCACGCAGCTCGCGCCCGACCGACTCGAGCTCGTGCCGTGCCGCTTCCTCGCGGAAGCGTCGGAACGACGGTTTGCCGGCCGCGTGTTCGGCGACCCAATCCTGGGCGAACTTGCCGCTGCGGATCTCGCCGAGGATGTCGCGCATCGTCTGACGCGTCTGCTCGGTGATGATCCGCTCGCCGCGGGTGTAGTCGCCGTACTTGGCGGTGTTGCTGATCGCGTTGCGCATGCCTTCGATGCCGCGCTCGTACATCAGGTCGACGATCAGCTTCATCTCGTGCAGGCACTCGAAGTACGCCATCTCGGGCGCGTAACCGGCCTCGGTGAGCGTTTCGAAGCCCGCTTTCACGAGCGCGCTCATCCCGCCGCACAGCACCGCCTGCTCGCCGAAGAGATCGGTCTCGGTCTCTTCCTTGAACGAGGTCTCGAGGATGCCGGCGCGGCCGCCGCCGATCCCCGAGGCGTAGGCGAGCGCGACCTCGCGCGCTTTGCCGCTGGGATTCTGGTGGATCGCGATCAGGCACGGCACGCCGCGGCCCGCTTCGTACTCGCTGCGCACCAGGCGTCCGGGACCCTTGGGCGCGATCATGATGACGTCGATGTCTTGCGGCGGCACGATGGTGCCGAAGTGGATGCCGAAGCCGTGTGCGAAGGCGAGCGTCGTGCCGGGCCGCAGGTGCTCGACGACGTCGCGCATGTAGACGGCCGGCTGCTCCTCGTCGGGGATCAGCATCATGACCAGATCGGCCTGCGCGACCGCTTCGGGGATCGATGCGACGGGGACCCCGTCTCGTCGCGCTTCGTCGCGCTTTGCCGAGCCGGGTCGCAAGCCGACCACCACGTCGTGACGGGAATCGTGCAGGTTCAGCGCATGGGCACGACCTTGACTGCCATACCC